>SHXO01000003.1 GCA_009693245.1 Betaproteobacteria bacterium
CTATGCATGGTTGTTGACTACTTGCCGGCCCAACGCTAAAGTTCCCTCGGATAGGGGGAGATTACCTTGCCACTTTGTAGCCGCTGCTTTTTTAGCCGAGTATGAAACTAGCGATCGTTGCGTTGTTTTTATTTGTCTTGCCTGCCACCTCCACGGCACAACAAATCGACCCGGTGGAAGCAGTTCACCGCGAGCGCCGCCATTGACAACGTGTTCGGCGAGAAATACGAAGAGTTCGTGGGTTTCACCAACCCCGGGCGGCGCTTCCGCGTCTCGGTATCTGCCGCCTTTTAGAAAGCCGGTTCCACTGCCGCCAGCCGCCAAGCGTCCGCATCGGCTTCGCGCGTGAGGCGCCAGCGTAATGGCGTTTTGCGCGGCGGTAGGCTGGCAGGCGTACCGTCGTATCGCAGGCTGGCGAGGTCGCTCGCATCAAGGTTGAATACCGGTTCGATGAACTCCGCCGGCTGCTCATGAGCCTTCGCATGACGCCGGCGGCGCCATAGAAATTCCGCACCGGCGAGGATGACCGCCGCGGCCAATGCGGACCACAGTAGGGACGGCGCTTTCTTAACCGGCGCTGCAATGTTCGCCGGGATGGCGGTAGGCCCCGCGATTTGAACTGGAGCGGAGGCTGGGGCACGCACAGGCAGCAGGCGCGCGGGCCGAACCGGTTTCTTGGCTTCCTTGGTGGCGAGTGTCTTGGCCGAAGACAATTTTGGCGCTGGCCCGGCCTTGCCTTTGGCTGCTTTCGTGACGGCTTTGGCGCTGGGAAGAGGCTTGTGTGGCTTGCGCTTCATTACCTCGGCTCGGGAGGGCTTGGCGCTGTTAGCGGTTTCGGCGCCTGATACGACTGTGCTTCCCAGCCATGCAAGGTTGATGGAGAAAAACACCGCGAGGCTCGCAATGATGCGCCAGCGGCGAGGCCTATTACTCAAGATTGAGTTCTAAGTGCGCAATCAGGTAGCGGTATGTCCCGGCCGCGTCAAACTAACGCGGGGCTATTGTAAGCCTTCATTCCGCTGGCATGTGCGGCCTCAGCGCGCGAAGGCCTTTCCTTGCGGCTTGAGCCTGATACCTTCGCGCAGATTGCGCCAAGGATACTCGCTGGGGTCGGCCAGCATGGGGCCAGGGGCTTTGCACACCAGGATTTCATGGGCGATGGGGGCGAAGTCGGCGCGGAAATGCACCGAACTCTTATTCACGAGGATAGCCTGCCGCGCGGGTTCGATGCCGATGAAGCGGTACATCTGCTGGTCCGCCAGTTGAACCTTGCTCGACGCCACGACGATCTGCACGCCGCCAAGGCGCAGCCGCGCGCAAGGCCCTAGGTTCATGCGCGCGCCTCGGTAGAAGGGGCCGGTGCAGGTGAGTTTGCCATCGGACAATTGCTCTACCTCAAAACGCGCCGGCAAAGGCGCATCACCGGGAATACCGGATTTGCCCCCGAGCGCGATCTCGATGGAGTTTCCTGGGCCCGCGGCGTGGGCGGCTTGCGCGGCAGCGTGATCCACGATCAATCCGATCGCGGCGTTTTGTGCGTTGGCGCCCACCAGCGCCCGCAGCATCCCCATGGTGTCGGAGTCGCCCCCAGCGCCAGGATTGTCTTGCGTATCGGCGATGACGACGGGCCTTGTGGCATTGGAGGCGATGGCGATTGCCCGCCGGACTCCGTCCTCCGGCGAATAGACGATGCTATCGAAAGCGGCCTCTCTTTCTTCCACCAAGCGCAGCAAAGTGTCCGCGGATTCTTGCGCGCGCGAATGGTTCTCCCCGTAGACAAATACGCGCGGGCCGCATTCGGGAAAGTCGGCGGCGGGAAATCCGGGCGTGAAAGAGAGCGATACGATTCCCTTGCCCTCCATCTTGGCGAGTTCGGCGTAGATGGACTTCGTGGGTTCGAGCATGGTGGACTGCGCTTGCAGCGGGATCAGAAACGGCACGCGGCGGCTGGCGAGGGCGGGACGTGCCATGCCATCCAGGAGGCGCATGAGATAGTGCGCGGCGCGCGCGCCCGTTTCCGCCATGTCGGTGTGCGGATAGGTGCGATAGGCGATGAGCACATCGGCCAGGCGAAGCATCTTGCGCGTGACGTTCGCGTGCAGATCCAAGCTTGCGACGACGGGTGTTTTGTCGCCCACGACCGCGCGCACGCGCGCCAGGAGTTCGCCTTCGCCATCTTGCATATGCTCCGCCACCATCGCGCCGTGAAGGTCCAGGTAGACGGCGTCCACGGCGCCGGCGCCCTGGAGTCTTTCGATGATGATGGCAGCGATGCGCTCGAAGGCATCCTCGGTGACATGGGCGGACGGGCTGGCGGCGGCCCACGCGGTGGGAATGAGTTGGTGGGACGTGGCTTTCACCGCCTCGATGAATCCGGCGATGGGCAAATTGATACCAGCCACGCCGTCGAATAGGTCCGGGCCTTGGAGCAACGGCGGCCAGCCTCCTCCGCGCATGAACTCCTCGAAGGTGGCTTTACTGGGAGCGAAGGTGTTGGTTTCGTGCTGAAAACCCCCGATGGCGATTCGCATGGATTATTTCCTCAAGGCTAGGGCGCTGCCGCCGCGGTATCGTGCAACTCGGAAAATTCGCTTATCGCATGCCGCAGCGCGGTTACACTATTTTTCGCCAACAGCGAGCTATCCGACATGAGCCGGCGAATGTTCCGCGCGCCGGGCTGGCCGTGATAGAGCCCCAACAGATGGCGCGTAATGGCGCGCAAGGGCGTGCCCAGGGCGCGTTCTTCGTCCGCGTAACTCAGCATGTTCTCCAGCACCTCGTCGCGCGTGGGTAACTTGGCAGATGAGGGAAATAGCAAACTGTCCAGTCGCGCCAGCAAAAAAGAATGATGATAGGCCGCCCGCCCCAGCATGACACCATCCACGCCGGCTAGGTGCTGCTGTGCGCTGGCCAGTGTATCGAGCCCGCCGTTGATGACGATCTCCAACTCCGGAAACTCGCGCTTGAGGCGGTAGACGTAATCGTACTTGAGCGGCGGCACGCTGCGGTTGTCCTTGGGGCTCAAGCCCTTCAACACGGCGTTGCGGGCGTGAACAATGAACGTTCGGCAACCGGCGGCGGCCACTGTGCCCACGAAATCCCGCACGAATTCGTAAGCTTCGATGTGGTCGATGCCAAGCCGGTGTTTGACGCTCACCGGAACGCTCACAGAATCGCACATGGCCTTGACGCAATCAGCCACCAGCGTGGGTTCGGCCATGAGGCATGCGCCGAAGGCGCCGCGTTGCACGCGTTCGGACGGGCACCCGCAGTTCAAGTTGACTTCGTCGTACCCCCATTGCTCGCCCAGTTTCGCGCAGTGGGCGAGATCAACCGGTTCGCTGCCGCCCAACTGCAACGCGACAGGATGTTCTTCGCCGCGAAAATCCAAGTGGCGCGCGATATCGCCGTGTAGCAAGGCGCCCGTGGGCACCATCTCGGTGAAGACCACTGCGTGAGGAGCCAACTGGCGGAAATAGTAGCGGCAATGCCGGTCGGACCAATCCATCATGGGTGCCGTGCAGAGCCGGTGATTCAGTGCAGTCAAAAGGCGCGTCCTAAGTTGGAAAATAAGTTGCAAAAATCAAACTGGTGAAGTTCATTTTTCATTAGGGCTATGCAAACCGCATTAAAAGGGATCACAATTCGAGAAATCTCCCGCATGCACAGGGGCAACGTGAAGGCGGAGAATGGGCGGTAGAAAAAATATGGATGTGCGCACTTTTTTTCGATTTGCGGAGGAAGTTACGTGGCATATTTCTGTATGAAATGCGGCCAACTTTTTGTATCCAAGGACGCCGCTGCGTGCTTGCAGTGCAATTCCCAGTGGGGAGGAGAAGATTCCTTGCTGGGATATCTGAGCGATATTACAGGCTCGCCTAATACGAATGGCCCGGCCAAGCCCGCAAGCCAGCTCGAATTCGAGTACGAGCCCTCGAGGCGAACGGGAACCTGAACTTGTTAGACTCTGCCTTTGACCGAGTAAGGGCGGAGTGGGCATGTTGAAGGGAAAGACAGCGCTGGTTACGGGTTCGACCAGCGGCATTGGTTGGGGAATCGCGCAGGCGCTCGCCGCGCGCGGGTGTAATGTCGTGCTGAATGGTTTTGGACAATCGGCGCAGATTGAATCCATGCGAGCTTCGCTTGAGCGCGGGCACGGAGTGCGCGCGCATTATCACGGTGCCGACATGACTCAGGCGCCCCAAGTTCGAGCCATGGTGGCCGATGCCACCGCCCGCTTCGGCGCGATCGGTGTCTTGGTGAACAACGCAGGTATTCAGCATGTGGCGCCCGTGGACGAGTTTCCCGAAGACAAATGGGATGCCATCCTCGCCATCAATCTAAGCTCCGCCTTTCACGCCATCAAGGCGGCGTTGCCGTCCATGAAAAAAACAGGGTGGGGACGGATCATCAACATCGCCTCGGCCCATGGTCTGGTGGCCTCGCCGAACAAATCGGCGTATATCGCCGCCAAACACGGATTGGTGGGGCTGACCAAGACCGTGGCCCTGGAGACGGCGGGCATGGGCATTACCTGTAACGCCATCTGCCCTGGCTTCGTGTTGACGCCCCTGGTGGAGAAACAAATCGCCGATCAAGCGGCTGCCCATGGTCTGGAGCGAGACGCCGCCGCCAAGATGATGCTCGAACGCCAGCCTAACAAGTCTTTTGTAAAGATCGAAGAGGTCGCCGCCCTTGCGGCATTCTTAGCCTCCGAGGATGCCGCGTCCATCACCGGATCCACGATGTCAGTGGACGGTGGATGGGTAGCTCAATAGCGCCATCCACCCACGAGGAGCACCATGAACAAAGTAACCTTGACCATGAACGGTTCGCTACATTGCACTGGCGCCATCGAGGTGTCCGATGCCCAGGGCAAATTATTGAAGAGCGCGGCGGAGCTGTGGCTGTGCCGCTGCGGGGCTTCCGGCAATAAGCCCTACTGCGATGGCAGCCACAAAGGGACGGGTTTTCTGGATGAAGGTCTGCCAGTCGCGGGGGAGCTTGGGCCCGCGGCCGCCGGCGCAGCCCTCAAAGTGACCCTAAGAGAGGATGGTCCGTTGAAATGTTCGGGCCCCTTCGAGATTGCCGGTGCTGACGGGCGCATCGCATGGCGTGGCACGGACACAGCATTGTGCCGCTGTGGTGCGTCGGAGAAAAAACCGTTCTGCGATGGCACTCACCGGCGCACCGGTTTCAAGTCCTGACCTACTTCATCAGGCTCTGGTACACGAGGCTTCTGAATAAAATCCTGTACTGCACGCGCTGCTCGGGCGATTGCATCATCATCACAGGCACGAGTTGTTCCTTGGGATCGACCCAGAATGCCGTGCCCGCGTAACCGCCCCAATTGAATTCGCCCACGCTGCTCGGCCATTGAGATAGGCCCGTGTCCTTGCGCACGCCAAAGCCCAGGCCAAAGCCGTAGCCCGGACCGGGAATGAAGAAGCTACCTTGGCTGATTTTGTCGCCCACGTGGTCCGAGGCCATGTAGGCCACGGTCTTCGGTCCCAGGATGCGGGCGCCTTCCAATTCACCGCCGTTGGCGAGCATTTGCGCGAAGCGTAGATAGTCTCCCGCGGTGGAGACGAGGCCATGGCCGCCGGCGAACATGGCCGGGGGCTTGGTGACGTCGAGCAACTCGGCGGCTTTTCCGGTGGCGGGATCTATTTGCGGCTGCGCGATACGTGATTGCTTTTCCGGCGGCACGTGAAAGGCCGTATCGGTCATCTTCAGCGGCGCGAAAATTCGCTCCTGCAAGAACACATCCAAGGATTGCCCCGAGGCTACTTCCACGACGCGCCCCAGAATATCGCTGGAATGACCATACTCCCATGACGTTCCCGGCTCGAAGCACAGGGGTAATTGCGCGACGGCTTTGGAAAAGGCGTCGAGCGTGAGCGTGGGGGAGAACAAGTTCGCTTCCTTGTACATATTCTGCACGTGGTAGCGCACGGGCGTGAACACGCCGTAAGGCATGCCCGAAGTGTGGCGCAGCAAATCCTGCACGGTGATGGGCCGCTTGGCCGGCACGGTGCTGAAGGTCATCTTGCCGGTGGCGGGGTCGGTGGTTTCCACGCCCACCTTCATCTCCTTGAACTCAGGCAGGTACTTTGAAATGGGCTCCTGCAAGGTGAGTTTGCCTTCTTCCACGAGGATCATCGCCGCCACGCTGACGACGGGCTTGGTCATGGAATAGGCGCGGAAGATGGAATCGGTGCGCATGGGGACGGCTCTGGCCTTGTCCTGCATACCGAAGCCCTTGCTGTAGACCAGCTTGCCATTTCGCGCCAGCATGACCACGACACCGGGTAAGTCGTCCTTATCGATGGCCTTTTGCATCACCTGGGTGAGGCGCTGCAAGCGCTCCGAGGACATGCCCGTGGATTCCGGCGTGGCTTCGGGCAGCGGTGCGGCGAAGGCGGGCAGGTATAACAGCCAAGCCGCGAGAATGAGTGTGAGCAGCCGGTTCGGGAACATCGGGGCCTCCAGTTTTTATTGATTGCAAAGCAGTTGAACCTCAGAGGCACAGAGACACAGAGAGATACGAAAATTTGGCGAGTTTCCGTCGTTCTCGTGCTGCAAATTTGCATGAGATCCCGGTTTTCTCTGTGCCTCTGTGCCTCCGTGGTGAGGTTTCTTGTGCCTAGGGCAACGAGCTATCCGTTGATGCGGCGGACTTCGGCCAAGCGCGGTACCCGCTTGGGCAATGCATCCTTTAGCTTGTTGCGCGTGTCGAGCAACAGCTTCTCCGTGGTGGGCCAATCGATGCAGGCATCCGTGACGGAAACGCCGTACTTCAGCTTCGACAAGTCGGATGGAATGGATTGATTGCCGAAATTGATGTGGCTTTCCAGCATGGTGCCGACGATGGATTGGTTACCGTCGATGATCTGGTGGGCCACGTCGTTCATCACCAGGGGTTGCAGGGCGGCATCCTTGTTGGAATTGGCATGGCTGCAATCCACCATGATGTTGGGCGCCAGCTTGTTCTTGGCCAGATCTTTTTCTACGACGGCAATGGTGACTGAATCGTAGTTGGGGCCCTTGCTACCGCCGCGCAAGACGATGTGCCCGTAGGCATTGCCCTTGGTGCGCATGACGGAGACCTGGCCGGATTTGTTGATGCCCAGGAAACTGTGCGGGCTCGATACGGATAAAAGCGCGTTGATGGCCACTTGCAGGCCGCCGTCGGTGCCGTTCTTGAAGCCCACGGGCGTGGAAAGGCCGCTTGCCATTTCGCGGTGAGTCTGGGATTCCGTGGTGCGCGCGCCGATGGCGCTCCAGGAAATGAGATCCCCCAGATATTGCGGGGAGATGGGGTCCAGCGCCTCGGTGCCCGTGGGCAAGCCCAGCTCGGCGATGTCGAGGAGCAGTTTGCGGGCGCGCAGCAAGCCTTCGGCGATATCGAAGGAATCGTTCATGTGAGGATCGTTGATCAAGCCCTTCCAGCCCACGGTGGTACGCGGCTTCTCGAAATAGACTCGCATAATGACGAGAAGCGTGCCGGATACTTGATCCGACACCTTCTTCAATTTCTGGGCGTAGTCCATGGCTGCCACGGTATCGTGGATGGAGCACGGGCCCACGACTACCATCAAGCGGTGATCCTCGCGGTCTAGAATGCGTTCCACCGCCGCGCGCCCCTCCAGTACCACGCGCTCGGCGCGCTCGGTCAAAGGCAGCTTGAGCTTGATCTCGTCGGGTGTGGGCAGTACTTCCTGCGCCGCGACGTTGACGTTGTAAACCAGCTTCTCGTCCATCATCGATTCCTGAAGTTTATTTCCGGTCCCCGATTCTACGCAATCGCGCGCGCGGGCGGCAACGCTAAACCGAAGCAAGTGCCTGCCGATAACTCGGGCTGTGCCCACGAATATTGCGAAATCCATGCGAGCCATGCCCCTGTCCTTTGTCCTTCTGGCCAGTTTCTGGGCCGGGTTTGCCATTGCTGCGTCTTGGTCCACAGTTGCCCGTAACGGCGAATCCGTGGTGGAAATCGACTCCGGCAGCCTCACCCGAAAGGGGCAGACGGTGCGCGCCTGGAGCCGCCAAGTCTACGGCGAGGACCAACCTTTGCCCTTGGGAGATCCGCCCTTTCGCGCTGTACGCTACCTCTACAGCTATGAATGCGGCAAGCGTTCCGCCCTATTGATCCGGCGCACCTACGTCAACGAGCAAGGCGAACCCATCAAGGACCAATTGCTCGAAGGCCTCGAAATGGCCAAGGACATCGTCCCCGGCACGTTGCAAGAGCGTGTTTACGATCAGGCATGCAAGGCAGCCAAGGAGACGGTGGCGCAGAAGGGGCCGGCGGCGAAGGCCACGGCTGCGGATGGGCAGAAGCCCACGGGCAAACCCAGCGCCGCACTGGCGAAGGAGGGGAAAGACGATCCCTTGGCCGAGCCCGCGAATGCCGAACCGGCCAGCGATGGGACGGGCCACGATGAGCCACAACCTGAACACGCGAAGTCCAAGCTCCCCGCCAAGTCGCCCTCCAAGCCGGCGAGCAAACGCGCCAAGCCCATGCTGGTTGCCAAGGCCAAGGCCGCGAAGGAAGAAGAAGCGCCCTCGGCCGGTCGTGCAGAGGCCGCCGAGAGCGAGCATGAGGCCGGTAGCCCTGCCAATGAGCAGAGCAAGTCCGAGAAGGTGGCGGTGGCCGAGAAGAAATCCAAACACGACGAAGAGTGCGACAACTGCGAAGACGGCGAAGCGGCCGCCGAGGACAAGCCAAGCACACCTTTGCCCCCCCGCCCGCTGGTAAAACCATTGTGGCGGGTTGTTTCAGATCCCGATCGCGGCTTGATTTACGAATTCGCCACCCACAGCGGGGCAGCGGCGAAAGCGAAGGAATTTGCCGAGGATCGCGTGGCGCGAGGGTATAATTATTGTACATTTATTAATTATTATTGATGCGAATAGTGATAATAATTTATGTGAAAAATCCATTGTTCGTTACGACTGGGGCTGGAGATGAATATGCGCTTCTTTAGGCTTGCGCTTTGCCTTGCTCTTCCAGAGCTATTGGCTGGCTGCGGGACCTTTTTCGGCAAGACTGATTGGGACTACCAGGGCAACAATGGCCCGCAGAACTGGGGGAAGCTCAGCTCGGAGTTCGCCGCCTGCGCAAGCGGAAAGTACCAATCGCCCATCGACATCAAGGATGGCATCCGGCTCAGTCTGGAGCCCGTCGAGTTCGATTACAAGCCCAGCCAGCTACGGATTTTGGATAATGGCCACACGGTGCAGGTCAATTACGCCGAGGGCAGCTCGATCACCGTGAGTGGAGAAAAATACACCCTTACGGAGTTTCACTTCCACAAGCCCTCGGAGGAGCGCATCGCGGGCTTGGCCTTCGACATGGTGGCGCACCTAACGCACAAGAACGGGACCGGGCAACTGGCCGTGGTGGCGGTGATGCTGCGAAACGGCGCCCCCAATCCGCTGATACAGACACTTTGGACGCATCTGCCGCTACAACAGGGTAAGGAAGGCGGGCCGCCGAACGTGAAGATAGATGCTGCCCAATTGCTGCCCGCCGACCGTTCTTACTACACTTTCATGGGGTCGCTGACGACGCCCCCTTGCACAGAGGGCGTGTTGTGGCTGGTGATGAAGAACCCCATGCAGGTCTCGCGCTCCCAGATCGCCGCCTTCGACCATTTGTACGAAGCCAACGCCCGTCCGTTGCAACCAGCCAACCGGCGGCTCATCAAGGAATCGCTGTAAAGCCGGATGCCGTGGCGCAATCGCCGCGGCATCCGGCTTACTTCATCTTCGAATAGGCGGTCGGCGCGAGGAACATATTCTCTATGTGCTCCACCAAGGGGCCATTCTTCTCGGTCTCCGCGCGCGCGCTGAGCCAAGCGGGGTCGGTGGCGAACACATTCCACTTACGCTCGCGGTCCGCCATGCTCTCCCATTCCAGGATGTAGTAGAGCGCGTTGTTGCTGGGCCCCACGGCAACGGTCCAAAAGCCCACCTGCTTGATGCCGTGCTTTTCCCACATCTTGAGCGTGATGTTGGCGAAGCGGTTATTCAGATCGGGCAACCGGCCGGGGACCGCATGATAGATACGCATTTCGTAGAGCATGAACTCCTCCTATGAAGTAGGTGACGGATTCGCGAGTATGACAGAGGGCGGGCACCGAATTCGGTTGGAATTTCCAGGGCCGTACCTAAATTAGCCTGGAGGGAAGTCTCTCTAGGGTATACTTTTCATGAGTAATCAATGATATAAAGCTTTTGATCATTTTTGGTCACGCCCCATTCTTTGTTGCGCCCCGTTTCGATTGCAGCAAGTTTCAACCGAGGTTCCAGATGCCGATATACGAATACCGTTGTACCGCTTGCGGAGTAACGCGAGACATTCTCCAGAAGCTCTCCGATCCTCCCGCCACAGAGTGCGCGAGTTGCGGTAAGCACGCGCTCGCCAAGCAAGTCACCGCCGCCGGGTTTCAATTGAAGGGTTCCGGCTGGTACGCCACCGATTTCAAGAACAGCGGCGCCAAGCCCGCCGAGAAGAGCAAGTCTTCGGACAATGGCTCCGGCGACTCGGGTGCCAAGTCCAGTTCAGAGGGCAAGGCCCCGGACAAATCATCCACGGACTCCTCCAGCAAAGCGCCGGCGGCGTCCGCGCCCGCGCCCGCGGCGGGAAGCTCAACCTCCGAGTGACATGACCGGGTGAAGAAGTACCTCATCACCGGGTTGCTGATTTGGATCCCCCTGGTTATTACCATGTGGGTTCTGAGTCTGGTTGTCACCACCATGGACCAGAGCCTGCTGCTTTTGCCCGAGGCTTGGCGGCCCTCCACATGGATTGGCGTGCATGTTCCCGGCTTCGGGGTGATACTCACCCTGCTCGTGATTTTCTTGACGGGCATGCTCGCGGCCAACATTCTTGGCCAGCGGCTGGTGGAATTTTGGGAGAGCCTGCTGGCCCGGATTCCCGTGGTGAAAACCATCTACACCAGCGTGAAGCAAGTGTCCGATACGATTTTCTCCAGCAAGGGCGAGGCTTTTCGCAAGGCGGTGCTGGTGCGTTTTCCCCACAAGGATTCGTGGACCGTGGGTTTTCTCACGGGGGCGCCGGGGCATGAAATCACGCGCCGCCTCGGGGCGGGACATGTCAGTGTATTCGTTCCCACCACGCCCAATCCAACGTCGGGTTACATGATTATCGTGCCCAAGGCCGATACGGTGGAACTCGATATGAAAGTGGACGAAGCGCTCAAATACATCGTCTCCATGGGCGTGGCAGGGGCGCACGCTCAATCGCAAGCGCCGCGAAGCCATACAATCGCGCTCTAGGCAACAGACCTTTCCTTCATTGCCCGCCCCATTGGGGACGGGCTTAATTTTTAGAACAAGAAGTTTTCATGCGCACTAATTATTGTGGTTTCATCGACCGGGCCTACCTCGGCCAAACCGTAACGCTATATGGCTGGGTGCACCGCCGCCGCGATCACGGTGGCGTCATCTTCATCGATTTGCGCGACCGTGAAGGGCTGGTGCAGGTGGTGTGCGATCCCGATACGAAGGAAGCTTTCGCCACCGCCGACCGCGCGCGTAGCGAATACGTAATGCAGATCACCGGCCGCGTGCGTCCCCGGCCCGGGGGAACCGTCAACCCCAACTTGCGTAGCGGCGAGATCGAGGTGCTGGCGAAGGACATCGCCATCTTGAATCCATCGCTTCCCGTGCCTTTCCAGATCGACGACGAGAATCTCAACGAGAACGTGCGCCTGGAGCACCGCGTGCTCGATTTGCGCCGCCCCGACATGCAGCGCAATTTGCGCTTGCGTTACAAGGTGGCGCTGGCTGTGCGCAAGTTTCTCGACGAGAAGGGCTTCATCGACATCGAAACGCCGATGCTCACGCGTTCCACGCCCGAGGGCGCGCGCGACTATCTGGTGCCAAGCCGCGTGCATCCCGGCGAGTTCTTCGCCCTGCCGCAGTCGCCCCAGTTGTTCAAGCAATTGCTCATGATCGCGGGCTTCGACCGGTACTATCAAATCACGAAGTGTTTTCGCGACGAAGATCTGCGCGCGGACCGCCAGCCCGAATTCACGCAGATCGATATCGAGACCTCCTTCCTCGGCGTGCCCGAGATCACCGCCATCATGGAAGAGATGGTGGGCGTGGTGTTCAAGGAAACCATCGGCGTGCAATTGCCGCACCCCTTTCCGCGCATGACCTACGCCGATGCCATGGCCAAGTACGGTTCCGACAAGCCGGACTTGCGAGTGTCCCTGGAGATCACGGAACTCACCGATGCCATGAAGGAGGTGGAGTTCAAGGTGTTCAACAACGCCGCCAACATGGCGGGCGGGCGCGTGGCGGCGCTGCGCATTCCCGGCGGTGGCAACCTCCTCACGCGCGGCGAGATCGACGGGTTCACTCAATTCGTCGCCATCCACGGCGCCAAGGGATTGGCCTATATCAAGGTGAATGAGGTGGCCAAGGGCCGTGAGGGCTTGCAATCGCCCATCGTCAAGAATCTCTCCGATGCCGTGCTCAAAACGATCATCGAACGCACCGGCGCGCATGATGGCGATGTGATTTTCTTCGGCGCGGACAAGGCCAAGGTGGTGAACGAATCCCTGGGCGCCTTGCGCGTGAAGATCGGCCACGAGAAGGGCCTCGCGGTGAAGGAATGGCGGCCCTTGTGGGTCACGGACTTTCCCATGTTCGAGTGGAACGAGGAAGAAAAACGCTGGGATGCCTTGCACCACCCCTTCACCTCGCCGCAAGACGGCCACGAGGCTTATCTCGAATCCGATCCAGGCAAGGCCATCTCCAAGGGTTACGACATGGTGCTAAACGGCTGGGAGATCGGCGGGGGGTCCGTGCGTATTCACCGGCAAGAAGTGCAAGCGCGTGTATTCAGCGCGCTCAACATCGGGCCCGAGGAGCAGCGCAAGAAATTCGGCTTCTTATTGGATGCCCTGCAATACGGCGCGCCGCCCCATGGCGGTCTCGCGTTCGGATTGGACCGCATCGTGACCTTGATGACTGGCGCGACTTCCATCCGTGACGTCATCGCCTTCCCGAAAACCCAGCGCGCACAATGCTTGCTCACGCAGGCGCCCAACGAAGTGGACGAACGGCAATTGCGCGAACTGCACATCCGCATTCGTAAGCCGGAGAAGGCGTAACAGCCCTTGTTGTTTGCGCGGCTGCTATTGCTGGCAATATCGATCCACGGCTCCCGCTCGGGGGCCGTGGATGTCTTGACCAACAACTACGACAACCACCGAAGCGGCGCGAATCTGGAAGAGTCCATGCTCGACACGGCCAATGTCTCTCCGGAAACTTTTGGCCGCTTGTTCAGCTATCCGGTTGATGGCCCGGTCTTCAGCCAGCCCTTGATCGCGACTGGCGTTGAAATACCCGGGCAGGGCGCGCGCGACGTGGTCTACATCGCCACCGCCAATAATTCGGTATTTGCCTTCGATACGCAAGGCGAGGGCAAGGTACTGCTGTGGAAGCGCACCTTTGCGCAATTGCCCGGTGGGCGCGCAGCTATGGTGAGCGGAATTCTGAGCACGCCGGTCATCGATCGCGGCACCAGCTCGATTTATGTGGTCACCGGTTTCATGGATGGTTCCGAGGGCAAGTTCGTCTTGCACGCCTTGGACCTTGGCAGCGGCGCGGAGAAACACTTCGGCCCCGCGTTGATCCAAGGTTCGGTGAAAATCGATTCCACCGTCGTGCCTTTTCATCCCACCAACAAGCGCATCGCCGTTCAGCGTGCCGCGCTCGCCATCGCGCAAGGAAGACTTATCGTGGCCTTCGGCGGAGATTTCTTCGAGGGTTGGGTCTTCTCCTACGACAAAAATGACCTGCAAGCCGCGCCCCGCGCCTTTTGCACGATTTGCGCGAGCCGTGTGAGCGCCATTTCAAAAATCGATTATTTGGACGCTCACTGCATCCTCTTGGGACCCGGTGGCGGCATCTGGCAATCGGGACGCGGACCTGTCGTCGGAGACGACGGAACCGTCTACTTCTTCACCGGCAACAAGCAGCACGTCATCAAGGATGGCTGCAAGATACTGCCCAGCAATAATGCGTGCTCGCAGTGCGCCGGGCCGCAAGAATGTACTTGCAAGGTAAACCGCTCCGCTGGCGTGTGCCGTGGCCACGATGCCTGCCACGCGAACCAAGCGCGCGACGAGCGCCAATTCGATACGCACGATTCCTTGATCGCGCTCACCCCGGCACTGGATCTGGTGGGATGGTACCGGCCGGAGAATTGGAACGCCTCCGGGGTCAACGGCCTCGAATACAACGACCTGGATTTGGGGGGCTCCGGGCCCTTGCTCATTCCCGGTACCTCACGGCTGGCCGGCGGGGGCAAGCAAGGCGTCATGTATCTACTGGATATAAAACCAACCACGGAACCTTGCCAGCCATCGCTGGGGAGAAATTGCATAGCCGCGCGCGCGCTCCAGAGCTTTCAGGTGGCACCCATTCCGCTCCGGCCCAACGAGTATTACCGCCATATCCTCGGCGGCCCCGTGCTATGGGCCCGCCATGGCCAGGCAGGGGGCGCGCGCATGTTTGTGTGGCGCGAGAACGATACCCTAAGAAGTTATGCGGTCTCGGATGCGTTCGAAGGCTGCGACCAGAACAATCCCGCGCCCACGACGTCCCACGATTGTCCAGCCCTGGCGCGCAGCGAGGACTACATCGACCATCACCCTGGCGGGATTCTCGCGCTCTCCGCTCATGGTGGCGAGCCCTCATCCGCCATCGTGTGGGCCGCCAAGCACAACTCCATGAGCGGCCCGGCCAAACTCATGGCCTTCAAGGCATCGCCGGATGCGGCGGCCCCAGGGCAACTGGCGAAGATATGGGACAGCAGTTATTGCGAAGGCGATGCCTTGGTCGCGGGATCGGAGTTTGTGCCGCCTACCGTGGCCAATGGCAAGGTATATCTAGCCACCGGAGCGGGCCGGGTGGAAGTGTTCGGATCGATCCCTAAACGCGAATGCGTGCGGCAGGCATTGCCGGCGAATTTTGGCCCGATGATGCAGTAGAAGATCCATTCGGGGCATCGGCAACAGCATGCTCGGCTAGCGCTCTCCCGCATCCGCGTCCTTGGCCCGTTGCTGGGTTTGAGCCATGGCATGGCCGATTTTCTGTTGGGCTTGTTCCATGGTTTTCTTTCCCTGTTCCGCCTCCTGCTTCTTGGCGGCACCAACCGTGGCGGCGGTGGTGGCGGTTTCCAGGCCGCAGCCAGAGAGCGTTAAGAGAAGCATGGTGGCAAGGGCCTTGGTCATGAGGTTTCTCCGTGATGGGACAGTGGTACTTACCCGTTAAGGAGCCCCTCGTACAGCGAGAGATCTTCCTTCGAGAAGCAGCAGAAGGTAATTTCGGAGAGGGAACCGGGCGCTTGAATGAAATTTGATGTCACCCATCATGGCCTTCAGAGTGGTCATTAGTCCCTCGTCCGCGCTGCTTGCGTTGTAAGACAATATAGACCATCTCCAAAATTCTCATTTATCAATGCCCGCTTTGGGTTGATAATCCGCGCCTTTTCCTAGCCAACCGGACTCCCATGCGGTTTCGTTTTCCGATCGTCGTCATCGACGAGGACTTCCGTTCCGAGAACACCAGTGGTTTGGGGATTCGGGCCTTGGCCAAGGCCATCGAGGCCGAGAATGTCGAGGTCATAGGCGCCACCAGCTACGGCGACCTTTCCAGTTTCGCGCAACAGCAAAGCAAGGCCTCGGCGTTCATCCTTTCCATAGACGACGAGGAATTCGCCGCCACCAACAATGGCGATGATCCCGCCGTGGCCGCGCTGCGTGCCTTCGTGAAGGAGATCCGGCGGCGCAATACCGATATTCCCATTTTCCTGTATGGCGAGACGCGCACTTCGAGCCATATTCCCAACGACGTGCTGCGCGAGTTGCACGGCTTCATTCACATGTTCGAGGACACTCCGGAGTTTGTCGCCCGCTATATAGTGCGCGAGGCGAAGAACTATCTGGATAGCCTGGCGCCTCCCTTTTTTCGGGCGCTGACCCACTATGCGCAAGACAGTTCCTACTCATGGCATTGCCCGGGGCACTCGGGCGGGGTGGCGTTTCTAAAAAGCCCAGTGGGACATATGTTCCACCAGTTCTTCGGCGAAAATCTGCTGCGGGCGGACGTATGTAACGCGGTGGAGGAACTGGGCCAGTTGCTCGACCATACCGGCCCGGTGGCGGCGAGCGAACGCAACGCCGCGCGTATCTTCGGCGCGGATAATTTGTTTTTCGTGACCAACGGGACCTCGACTAGCAACAAGATTGTCTGGCACTACGTGGTCGCCCCCGGCGACATCGTGGTGGTGGACCGCAATTGCCACAAGTCGGTTTTGCACGCCATCACGATGACGGGCGCCATTCCCGTGTTCCTGATGCCCACGCGCAACCATTTCGGCATTATTGGGCCGATCCCGCTCGAAGAATTCACACCCGAATCGATCCAGAGAAAAATCGCCGCCAATCCGCTGATCAAGGGCACGGAGGGTAAGCCGCGCATCCTGACGCTGACGCAGAGCACCTACGACGGCGTCGTCTACAACGTCGAGACGCTGAAAGCCTTACTCGATGGCAAGGTCGATACGATGCACTTCGACGAAGCATGGCTGCCGCACGCGGCGTTCCACGAGTTCTACAAGGACATGCATGCCATCGGAGGGGTAAAGAACGGCCGCGCCCCCAACGAGCATTCGATGATCTTCGCCACGCATTCGACGCATAAGCTCCTGGCGGGGTTGTCGCAGGCTTCTCAAATTCTGATCCAGGATTCGGAGAACGAAAAACTGGACCGTTTCATGTTCAACGAGGCGTATTTGATGCACACCTCGACTTCCCCGCAGTACGCCATCATCGCTTCGTGCGATGTCGCCGCGGCGATGATGGAACCCCCTGGGGGTACCGCGCTGGTTGAGGAATCCCTCGCCGAGGCCATCGATTTTCGCCGTGCGATGCGCAAGGTCGGTGCCGAGTACGGGGACGACTGGTGGTTTCGCGTGTGGGGGCCAGACGACCTAGCCGAACTGGGTATAGGCGACCGAGAAGATTGGATGCTGAAGACCGGCGACAAATGGCACGGATTCGGCGAGATCGCGCCGGGATTCAATATGCTCGACCCGATCAAAGCCACCGTCATCACACCGGGACTTAACCTGAATGGCTCGTTCACGGACCCCGGCACTCCTGCCTGCGTGGTGACGAAGTACCTGGCCGAGCATGGCATCATCGTCGAGAAGACCGGTCTGTATTCGTTCTTCATCATGTTCACCATCGGCATCACCAAGGGCCGCTGGAACACGATGGTCACCGAATTGCAGCAATTCAAGGACGACTACGACCAGAACCAGCCCCTATGGCGAGTGTTGCCGGAGTTCATCCGCGCGCAACCGCAGTACGAAAAAATGGGCCTGCGCGAATTATGCGATGCCATCCACTCGGTCTACAAGGCCTACGACATCGCGCGCTTGACCACGCAGATGTATCTTTCCGAGATGGAGCCGGTGCTCATTCCCGCGCACGCCTACGCACACATGGCCCACAGCACCATCGATCGCGTGCCGGTGGATGATCTGGACGGGCGCGTGTCGGCCGTTCTGCTCACGCCGTATCCGCCCGGTATACCGCTCCTGATTCCAGGCGAGCGCATCAACGCCAAGATCGTGAATTACCTGAAGTTCGCGCGCGAGTACAACGCCAAGTTCCAGGGATTCGAGACCGACATTCACGGCTTGGTGAAGCTGAAAAAGAATGGCACGACCGAGTACTTCGTCGATTGTGTGCGCGCGGCGTAAGGATTTGAGAAAACCTTCACCACAGAGACACAGAGGCACGGAGAAAACCAATTCTTAACCATGGCGCATATAGGTTACAAACGCATAGCCGTCGTAACCTTCGCCGCACAAAGAGCGTTGCTCGCGAGCAATTTCCCGCCACAGGCTCGCATCGATGCTAGGGAAGTGGGTATCGCCCTCGAAGTGACCTTCAACGAGCGTAACGTGGAGACGATGCGCCATGGGCAAAGCCTGGTCATAAATTTCGCGGCCGCCGATCACGAAAACTTCCTCTTCACCGCTCGCCAACGCGATGGCCGCCTCCAGCGAGTTCGCGGTCTTGACGCCGGCGGGCACCGCATACGAGGCTTTCCTGGTGACGACGATATTCTCACGCCCAGGTAGCACCCGGCCGATGGACTCGAAGGTTTTGCGGCCCATGATGATGGGGTGGCCCATGGTGAGCGCCTTGAAACGCTTCAAATCCTCAGAGATGTGCCAAGGCAGGCGATTATCCTTGCCGATCACGCGCCCTCGGTCCATGGCCACGATGATGGATACGCGCGGCTGTTTCTCCTCCCTCCCCTCTCCTCCCTCCCCCCTCATACGGCCACGGGCGCCCGGATGGCGGCGTGCGGCTCATACCCTTCCAGCGTGAAATCCTCGTAGCGGAACCCAAGAATATCCTTCACCTCGGGATTCAATCGCATGCGAGGGAGCGGGCGCGGGGTGCGCGACAACTGTTCGCGCGCTTGCCGCAAGTGGTTCAGGTACAGATGCGTGTCGCCCATGGTGTGCACGAACTCGCCTGGTTCCAGATCGCACACCTGGGCCACCATCAAGGTGAGTAACGCGTAAGAGGCGATATTGAAAGGCACGCCGAGGAAGAAATCCGCGCTGCGCTGGTAGAGCTGGCAGGAGAGTTTGCCGCCCGCCACGTAAAACTGGAACAGGGCGTGACAAGGCGCCAGCTTCATCCTGGGGATGTCCGCCACGTTCCAGGCGCAGACCATGAGACGGCGCGAATCCGGATTGCGTTTGATCTGCGCGATCAAATCCGAGATCTGATCGATGTGGCTGCCATCTGGCGCGGGCCAGGAGCGCCACTGATAACCATAGACGGGCCCGAGATCGCCCTTGTCATCCGCCCATTCGTCCCAGATGCTCACCCCGTGTTCCTTGAGGTAGGCGATGTTGGTGTCGCCCTTCAAGAACCACAGCAACTCGTGGATGATGGACTTGAGATGCAATTTCTTGGTGGTCACCAGCGGAAAGCCTTGCGACAGATCGAAGCGCATTTGCGGGCCAAAAATGCTCAAGGTACCGGTGCCGGTGCGGTCGGATTTTCGCACCCCTTCGCCGAGGATGCGTTGCATGAGGTCAAGGTATGGGCGCATGATGGTGAGTCTATCGCATGTTAGACTTTGGGCTCCATTCGTCGTGCCCGCTTCGCGGCGCCGTTTTCATGTCCGGCAACACCCTCGGCAAACTTTTCTGCGTCACATCTTTCGGTGAGAGTCACGGCCCCGCCGTGGGTTGCGTGGTGGATGGTTGCCCGCCGGGATTGGTGCTGAGCGAGGCGGACATTCAGCCGGAATTGGACCGCCGCCGCCCTGGCACCTCGCGCCACGTGACACAGCGGCAAGAATCCGATACGGTGGAAATTCTTTCCGGCGTGTTCGAGGGCAAGACCACGGGCACCTCCATTGGCCTGCTCATCCGCAATGTCGATGCGCGCAGCAAGGATTACGAAACCATCAAGGATACTTTCCGCCCTGGGCATGCGGACTACACCTATTGGATGAAGTACGGCATCCGGGATCATCGCGGTGGCGGCCGGCAATCGGCGCGCGAAACCGCGGTTCGGGTCGCGGCGGGAGCCATTGCCAAGAAATGGTTGCGTGAGCGGTACGGTGTGATCGTACGCGGTTACATGAGCCAGTTGGGCAGCATTGAAATTCCCTTCAAGAGCTGGGATGTGGTGAATCGCAATCCCTTCTTCGTGGCCGACGAGGGCTATGTGTCCCAATTGGAATCCGTCATGGATGAATTGCGCCGCGAGGGCGATTCCGTGGGTGCCAAGATCACGGCCGTGGCGCACAATGTACCGCCGGGCTGGGGCGAGCCGGTGTACGACAAACTCGACGCGGACATCGCCTACGCCATGATGAACATCAACGCGGTGAAGGGCGTGGAAATCGGCGCGGGCTTCGCCAGCGTGAGCCAGCGCGGTTCTCAACACGGCGACGAGATGACGCCCGGGGGTTATCTTTCCAACAACGCGGGCGGGATACTTGGCGGAATTTCCTCCGGGCAGGACATCGTCGTCAACATTGCCATCAAGCCCACGTCCAGCATTCGCGTGCCACGGCGTTCGGTCGACAAGCAAGGCAATCCCACGATCGTGGAAACCCTGGGACGTCACGATCCATGCGTGGGGATCCGCGCCACGCCCATCGCGGAGGCGATGCTGGCCATCGTGTTGATGGATCACGCGCTACGCCACCGTGCGCAGAACGCCGACGTGGACAATGCCACGCCGCGAATCCCTTCCGCGCCCTAGCGCGGTATTTTTATAGAACTCCTCCTGTGATCAAGAAAAATAAATCGCGCGCCGGCACAAGCGGGCCGCAGACCGCGCAGCTCGATTCCATCGAGCGGCTGCTAGACGAGGAGCGCTTCAATGAAGCGTCCGCCAAGGCGGAGCGCCTGGCCGCGGAGTTTCCCGAACACACCCGGTTGCGTGCCCTGCGCATTCAAGCGCTGGCGGCCACCGGCGAGATCGCGCTAGCCACCCTCATCGCCCATGAGTGGACGCAGGCGCAAGCCAATAGCCAGCGTGCGTGGGGGCTCTTGTACACCTTGGCGAGCGAACTCGGTTTGGGATTCCTCGCCTATGGCGCGCACGAACGTTTGGAAGCGCTGGGCGCTAGCGATAGCGTGCGGACCGAGGAGGCTCTCGGCATGATCGCCTCCACCAAGGCCAAGTATTCGCAACTCGATGGCGCGGAAGGCTTGCACTCCGATTTGGGTTTGCTTTATCTCATCACGGAGCGCCTCGACGCCGCGCGCGCGCAACTGGAGCAAACCGCGCATCCGGTTCCGCGCACCAATCTCGCCGCCGTGTTGTTCGACCAAGGAAAAATGCCCGAGGCCATCGAGATCGCGCAGTCCGCTTGGGACTCGGACCCCAACACCACCCATGCCGCACGCACTCTTGTGCGCGCCCTACTGTACAGCGGAGAGCTGGAACGGGCACGCGTGGCGGGCGAGAAGCTCAGGACGGTGGCGGCGCGCGCCCCTGATGAATTAGCCGCGCAACTAGAAACGCTGGATTTGCTGGAGGATTTCGAGGCCGCCAAGAATTGCTTCAACGCGTTCTCGCGGGATTTGTATAAGGACTACCGCCGTGACGTGGTGGCGCGGGCGAAGCACGCGGCAGCAGTCGCTTTCATGCAAACGGGGGACCGGGCCAAGGCGCAATCTCTCTGGGAGGAGGCGATCGCGGACAACCCTCAACACCGCCTGTATCACATCAATTTGGCTAACGCCAAGGCGAAGAAATCCACGGAACCTGCCTGGCTGGAATTGATGGGGGATGCCTTTCCCGCCTTGCACGCGAAAGCGATCGAGAAAAGCCTCCAGGAGGCCGGTGGCGCGGAGGTGGTTCTTCAGGATCCTTCCGTTCTTGAAACGCAGATCCATGCGCATTCCATTTACCTGAGCCGAATGCTGCGCTTGAGCGATCCTTTGTTCAGGGCTATCGTGCGCGAGGAGTTGGCCGGGCGCGCGGACCATGATGACTCTCACGCCGAAGAAGCGCTGGGCGCATTCGTGACCTATTCATTTGGCGCGGACGGCGAGCGCATCGAGGCTTTGCGCGGGTTGTACTTCGCGGGCAAAATCGAACGCGATTCGCAAGTGAAGATATTTCTGCGTGGCGAACAAAGAGAGCTTCACGTGGAAGTCCCCATGGTCAAACCGCGAAGAGCACTCAAGGAATTGCCGGATGAAGCCATCGGCGACTACGTTAGGGCGGTATTTGCGACCGAACATGCCGGTCTACGCCAAGGGTTGGCCAAGCTCGAACAGTGGCTGGGGCAAGCCACGCTGCGGCGCGACCAGCTCGTGCTCGATCACCGCATCATCTTGCTGTTGCATGCCATGCGGGGGCGCGAACGCGAGGCGCAAGAGCGCTTGCGCGCGGCGCTCGATGCGGGAGACGCCTTGCCACGCACCTTCGCATTCGCCGCGCGCAAGGCGGCCAGCGAGGGCGACGCGGACCGAGGCGCTCGTTTGCTGGAAGGCCAGCTCCCGCGCTCGGACATGGACGACGAGGACATTGCCCCCGTGCTGCTCGCACAACAGGAGTTGCACGCTAGCCGGGGAGAGGAAGACCAGGAACTCGCGGCCTGGGTAACATCGGAAATGTTAGGCGCCTTCGAAGCCGAAGAGGTCTGAACCGGCATAGCTGGAACCAAATGGTCGCGATCGCTTCGGCAAAGTACGTGTTACGAACAAGGGGAGCACCCCCTTGTTTATCTCCCGCGAGGAACAAGGGGACAGCCCATTGTTGATCCCATAAACCAGACACTTGTGGCGCGAAGTGTTCTCCAATTTCGGTACCGGCGAACCTGTAAGGGACTAATCCACGGTGGACAGTAGGCAAACCGCCGCCAGGCTTTCCGGTTTCTATTTCGTTTATTTTCTGTTGATCGGGGCTTTTCAGCCCTTCTTTCCGCTGTATCTCAAGTCTCTGGGATTGAGCGCCGCCGATATCGGCGTGTTGCTCTCCACCAATCCCCTCGTGCGAGCGGTGGGCCCCAACGTGTGGGCCTGGCTGGCCGACCACCGCGGCGAAAGAGTGAGTCTTACGCGCATCAGCGCCGTGGGCACTGTCGTGACCTTTGCGCTGGTGATGTGGGGTACGACCTTTACTTGGTTGCTGGCGTCCATGCTGGTACTCAACATTTTCTGGTGCGGAATCTTGCCGTTGGTTGAGGCCAGCACTTTCTCGCATTTGCGCGGGCGCTTGGGACGCTACGGCCGCATCCGGGTGTGGGGATCTTTCAGCTATGTGATGGCTGTTGTCGGCTTGGGTTATTTCTTCGAGTGGGTACCCATCTCCGCGGTGCTCTGGGTGCTGCTGGCGATATTCGCCGGCATCGCGTGGTCGAGTTTTCTGCTGCCACCCGATCATGCGCACGCTTCCACGGGGCCCAAGCCGCCCATCACGGATTTGCTGAAACAGCCCGAAATCATCGCGCTTTTCACGGCGTGTTTTCTCATGGCCTTGGCGCACGGGCCTTATCACACCTTCTTCTCCATCCACCTGGTGGACCACGGTTTCAGCAAGAGCACCGTGGGCTGGCTGTGGGCCATCGGCGTCATGGCGGAAGTGGGTGTGTTCTATACGATCCATCGCCTCTACCGGCGCTTCGCCATCAAGGATTTGATTTCCTTTGCGCTGGCCTGCGCCGTGGTGCGCTTCATCTTCATCGGTTGGTTCGTCGATGTGCCCGGTGTGGCGTGGGTAGCGCAGTTGCTCCACGGGGCTACCTTTGGCATCTTCCACGCCTCGGTCTTGGCGGCCATTCACGGTAAATTCAAGGAGGGCTACCAGGCGCGCGGCCAGGCGCTGTACACGAGCATTGGCTTCGGCGTGGGCGGTACGCTTGGCGGTTTGTTCAGCGGTTTTGCCTGGGAGCACGTGGGACCGGCGGCGACTTTCAGCCTAGGTTCACTGGCGGCCCTGGTGGCGCTGGGGCTCATCTTGAGGTGGTGGCCGAAGACTGCAGGTTAGCGAGGGATCACCGCGTGCCCCTATGCAATAATCCTTCGCTCGTTTAGAGCTTCCAATCATGAGCGCACGCACCCTCTACGACAAACTTTGGGATAGCCATCTGGTTCGCCAGGAACCGGACGGCACGGCCCTTATCTACATCGACCGCCATCTCGTGCACGAGGTGACCAGCCCGCAGGCCTACGAAGGGCTGCGGCTGGCGGGCCGCAAACCTTGGCGCGTGGATTCCATCGTGGCCACGGCGGACCACAACACGCCCACCAAGGACTGGGACCAGGGAATTCGCGATCCCATTTCCCGCACGCAGGTGGAAACTCTGGATGCCAATATCGCGGCCTTCGGCGCCAAGGCGTATTTTCCTTTTCTCGATAGCCGCCAAGGCATCGTGCATGTGATCGGGCCGGAGCAAGGCGCGACTTTGCCGGGCATGACCGTGGTGTGCGGCGATTCGCATACGAGTACGCACGGAGCCTTCGCCTGTTTGGCTTTCGGCATCGGCACCTCGGAAGTCGAGCATGTCATGGCCACGCAGTGCTTGGTGATGAAGAAAGCCAAAACCATGCTGGTGCTGGTGGAAGGGCGCCTGGGGCGCGGGATCACCGCCAAGGACGTGGTCCTCGCGGTGATCGGCAAGATCGGGACGGCGGGCGGCACGGGCCACGCCATCGAGTTCGCGGGCAGCGCCATTCGCGGCCTGTCCATGGAAGGCCGCATGACTCTATGCAATATGGCCATCGAAGCGGGCGCGCGTGCAGGCATGGTGGCGGTGGACGACAAGACCGCGGAGTATCTGCGCGGGCGCACCTTCGCGCCCAAGGGCGATCTGTGGGATAAGGCAACGGCCTATTGGCGCGGGTTACATACCGATGACGGGGCGAAATACGACCGCGTGGTGACCTTGGATGGCGCCGCCATTCAACCGCAAGTGACTTGGGGAACCTCGCCCGAGATGGTGACGAATGTCGGCGGGCAGGTGCCCGATCCGGCCAGGGAAGCTGACCCCACCAAGCGCGTTTCCATCGAGCGCGCGCTGCAATACATGGGCTTGCATCCCAACACGCCCATCGAGCAGATCAAGATCGACAAGGTGTTCATTGGCTCATGCACCAACTCCCGCATCGAGGACCTGCGCTCGGCAGCGGAAATAGCCAAGGGCCGCACGGTCGCCGCCAGCGTGAAACTCGCCATGGTGGTGCCAGGCTCCGGCCCGGTGAAGCGCCAGGCGGAAGCGGAAGGCTTGGACAAGATCTTTCGCGCCGCCGGTTTCGATTGGCGCGAGCCGGGGTGTTCCATGTGCCTCGCCATGAACGACGACCGGCTGGAGCCGGGGGAGCGTTGTGCCTCCACCTCCAACCGCAATTTCGAAGGGCGCCAGGGCGCGGGCGGCCGCACCCATTTGGTTAGCCCGGCCATGGCCGCGGCGGCCGCGATCGCTGGCCGTTTTGTGGACGTACGGAAAATTTAGCATGGACAAATTCCTTCGGCTGGAAGGTTTGGTGGCGCCGCTCGACCGCGCCAACGTGGACACCGATGCCATCATCCCCAAGCAATTCTTGAAGTCCATCAAGCGCACCGGGTTCGGCCCCAATCTGTTCGACGAGTGGCGCTACATGAATCACGGTGAACCCGGGATGGACAACAGCAAGCGGCCGCTCAATCCCAACTTCGTGCTGAACCTGGCGCGTTACAAGGGCGCGCAAATTTTGCTGGCGCGGGAAAATTTCGCTTGCGGTTCCTCGCGCGAGCACGCCCCGTGGGCGCTGATGGATTTCGGTTTCCGCACGGTGATCGCGCCCAGTTACGCCGACATCTTTTTCAACAACTCCTTCAAGAACGGATTGCTGCCGGTGGTGCTGGAAGCCAAGGCCGTGGATCAGCTCTTTCGCGAAGTGGAAGGCTTCCCCGGCTACAAGCTGGTGGTCGACTTGGCGAGCCAAACGGTGCGCACGCCGGGCGGTGCCGAATACAACTTCGATATCGATCCCTTCCGCAAACATTGCTTGCTGGAAGGCTTGGACGAAATCTGGCTCACCTTGAAGCATCGCGACGAAATCGAGGCTTTCGAAGCGAAGCACAAATCCTCGCAACCTTGGCTGTTCGCTTGAGACCCCCACCCCAACCATCCCCCGCGTCGCGGGGGAGGGAGCCTACCCTAGCTCCTAGTTCCTAGCCCCCATGAAAATCGCAGTCCTCCCCGGTGACGGCATCGGCACCGAAATCATGAAGCAAGCCTTGAAGGTGCTAAGCGCGCTGGAGCGCGGCGGCCTTTCCATGGAAATAGCCCAAGCTCCGGTAGGGGGTGCTGGTTACGATGCGGCCGGCGATCCCTTGCCCGCGGCGACCCTGGAACTGGCGAAGAAATCCGACGCGGTGCTGTTCGGCTCCGTGGGCGGGCCCAAGTACGACGCACTACCGCGCGCCATGCGACCCGAGCAGGGCTTGCTTCGCATCCGCAAGGAACTGGGCTTGTTCGCCAATCTGCGTCCCGCCGTGTTGTTTCCCGAGTTGGCCAGCGCCTCATCGCTCAAGCCTGAGATAGTGGCCGGATTGGACATCATGATCCTGCGCGAACTGACGGGCGACATTTACTTCGGCCAGCCGCGCGGGCAGCGTACCAACGCGGCGGGCGAGCGCGAAGGCTTCGATACCATGCTCTACGCCGAATCCGAAATCCGGCGCATCGCCCACGTGGGTTTTCAAACGGCGCGCAAGCGCCAGCGCAAGCTGTGCTCGGTGGACAAGGCCAACGTGCTCGACACCAGCATTCTGTGGCGCGAGGTGGTCACCAGTGTCGGCAAGGAATACCCGGACGTGGAACTCTCCCATATGTACGTGGACAACGCCGCGATGCAGTTGGTGCGCGCGCCCAAGCAGTTCGACGTGATCGTCACCGGCAACATGTTCGGCGATATTCTTTCGGACGAGGCTTCAATGCTCACCGGGTCCATCGGCATGCTGGCCTCCGCGTCGCTCAATAGCGAAGGCAAGGGCTTGTACGAACCCATTCACGGTTCGGCTCCCGACATCGCCGGCAAGAATGCCGCCAATCCGCTGGCCACCATTCTTTCTTCGGCCATGATGATGCGTTACAGTCTCGGAAAACCGGACGTGGCGCAGCGCATCGAGGCTGCGGTGAAGTCTGCCCTGGTGCAGGGATACCGCACCGCGGACATCTACGAACCGGGTGCTAAGAAAGTGGGATGCGAGGAGATGGGCGATGCAGTGGTGGCAGCTTTGCACCGGTAACAATGTTCTCATGGCGGATTAAGCGATGGCGGCAGCAAAGGTAGGTCTGATCGGGTGGCGGGGCATGGTGGGCTCCGTTCTAATGCAACGCATGCTGGAGGAGCGGGACTTCGACTTGATCGATGCCACCTTCTTCACCACTTCCACGCCGGTAGCCAAGGGCCCGGACATCGGTAAAGACACGCCACCCCTCAAGGACGCTCGCAACGTGGGCGACCTCAAATCCATGGATGTATTGATCTCCTGCCAGGGCGGGGATTACACCAACGAAGTGTTCCCAAAGCTGCGGGCCGCCGGCTGGCAAGGCTATTGGATCGACGCGGCCTCCGCACTGCGGATGAACAAGGATGCGGTCATCATCCTGGACCCGGTGAACATGGACGTGATCGAGGGTGCCAGGCGCCAGGGAGTAAAGAACTACATCGGCGGCAATTGCACCGTGAGTCTCATGCTGATGGGCATGCACGGCTTGTTCAAGGCGGGGCTAGTGGAGTGGGTGACCGCGATGACGTACCAGGCGGCCTCGGGTGCCGGCGCCCAGAACATGCGCGAGTTGTTGCAGCAGATGGGCGAGGCCAGCCGCGCTCCCGGTGCGTTGATGAACGATCCAGCCTCCTCTATCCTGGAAATCGACAAGAAGGTTGCGCAAAGCCTGCGCAGCGACACCTTCCCCAAGGAGAACTTTGGCTACGCGTTGGCCGGTAGCCTGTTGCCTTGGATCGACAAGGATCTAGGCAACGGGCAAAGCAAGGAGGAATGGAAAGGCATGGCGGAGGCCAACAAGATCCTGGGGACCGAACAATCGCCCACACCTATCGATGGCATCTGCGTGCGCATCGGGGCCATGCGCTGCCACTCCCAAGCATTGACGGTGAAGTTACGCCGGGACGTGCCGTTGAAGGACATTGAAGCCATGCTGGCCGGGGCGAATGAGTGGGTGCGGGTGGTACCCAACGAGCGCGAGCCGAGCCTCGAATCCTTAACGCCAGCAGCCGTTACCGGGAAACTCTCCATCCCCGTGGGTCGGCTACGCAAGTTGCCCATGGGCGGGGAGTATCTGGCGGCCTTTACCGTGGGCGACCAACTGCTGTGGGGTGCCGCGGAACCGCTGCGCAGAATGCTGCGGATCGTGTTGAACCAATGATCCGCCGCCCGGTTCGAATTAGTGCAATGTCATGGCCGTACTTGAAAAATAGCTAAAGAGCTTCATCCAGGCGCCGAAAACGAGACCGGTATAGCTATATTTGACCCTTGGAAAAACGTATGCGGCAAGCGGATTCAACGTATGCGGCACGCATGGGGGTCAACGATGCGAGTATGGCTTGCATCGCGATTACCATGATGTTATTTTCAATCTCAATGACTTAGGAAAAATAGGGGGCGCAGTGAGCCGACTTTCCAGACGCGCGATCCTCTTTGCTGGCGCATTGATGAGCCTGCCTTTGTCCGCTTATTCAGCTGGATTGGGCAAGCTGACAGTGCTTTCGAACTTGGGTGAGCCGCTTAAAGCGGAAATCGAAGTCGTGGCCGTCGAAAAAGGCGAACGCGACTCGCTCTCAGCCCGGCTCGCGGCAGTAGAGGCGTACATACAAGAGAATCTTCCCTACCCCAGTGGCGCGTGGGGTCTCAAGATCGCCCTCGACACACGCCCCAATGGCGAGCACTACGTCAGCATATCGAGCACGAACCCGGTAAGCGAGCCCTACGTGGATGTGCTGGTGGACCTACGTTGGAATGGCGGGCGCTTGTTGCGTGCCTATACGGCGCTACTCGATCCCCCCGTCCATACGGCACAAGATACAGTGCCACCGGCAACCCCCGCTCCGCTGGCGATAGAACCAGAACCGGCGCGGGCCCAGCAGCCATTAAGCGAGGCGCCCGCTGCGGAAGTCCCGGCTACGACGGCACCTTTGGACGAAGCGCGAGCCGCCCCTCCTGTAGAACTGAGCGCCGAAGCAGATCCAGAGCCTGCCCCAGCCAGCGAAGCTACCGCCACGCCGCGGTCCGATCCTGCCGCTGCCACGGGGAGCGAGCAAGGCCAAGCCGGGAGCCCCACTCCGGCGGACAATCCGCCCGCGAGCCGCCCGGCCGCCGAGAACAACGCAGCCGCGCCGGAACCCGCCATCCGCGTCATCAAACGTGGCGATACGTTGGGCAAGATCGCTCTAGAAATTAAACCGGCGGATGTGACGTTGGAGCAGATGCTGGTCGTGCTCTACCGCACCAATCCAGAAGCCTTCGCCGGCAAGAACATG
The DNA here is from genome assembly GCA_009693245.1 of Betaproteobacteria bacterium. Taxonomy (NCBI): domain Bacteria; kingdom Pseudomonadati; phylum Pseudomonadota; class Betaproteobacteria; species Betaproteobacteria bacterium. The sequence goes on from SHXO01000003.1 coordinate 29,102, forward strand.
AACCGGTTGAAGACCGGGAAGATCCTACGCCTTCCCGGTGCTTCGGAGCAGTTGGTTGTCACCCCGGCCGAGGCGCGCAAGGAAGTGCGGGTTCAAACCGCCGACTGGAATGCCTGGCGTGCGAAGATCGCCGGCACCGTGGATAGCACTCCCGCGCTTTCCGGATCGAGCCAGAGCGCGTCGGGCACCGTCACGACGAAAATCGAGGACAAACCTGCTGCTCCGGCTCAACAACCCAAGGAAGTACTGAAACTCTCCAAGGGCGAGATGCCGGCTGATAAGACTGCCGCGCTCCGCAGTGGTAAGGGCGACACCAAGCTCCAGGACAAACTTGCACACCAGGAAGAGGCGGCTGCCCTCGGCAAAGCTGTTGGGGAAGCGAAGGAGCGTGCCACCAAACTTGAGGCGCAACTCAAGGACATGGAAGCCTTGCTCGAGATCAAGAGCAAGAAAATGGCGGATACGGAAAAATCCGCTGGCAAGGAAGTGGCAAAACCCGCCCCCGCTCCCGAGGTTGTAGCTCCTGCCGCGCCAACGATCGCCGAGGCGCCCAAGCCATTGCCGGAGTCCGCGGCTGTAACGCCTCCTCCCGCCCATCCCGAACAAGCCACACCGGTAGGCGAGCCGAAGCGCCCGCCTGCCGTGAAGAAACCAGTAGCGCAGCCTCCCCTCCTGGAGCCCAGCCTCATGGAGAAAATTCTGGGCGAGCCGCTCTATCTTGCCGGAGGCGCGGGGTTGCTCGTGCTTCTAGGACTTGGCGGATTCGTGGCCTGGAAAAAGCGCAAGGCAGCCGAGGATACGGAGGACGACTACGAGGCTGAAGAACCCACCATGTCGCCCCGTGGCGCGCAAGCCGAGCCGGAGGAAGCGATAGCACCGGCCGCGAATAAGCCGGCGGGAGATCACGTTTCAGAAGACGTCGATGCCGTGGCGGAAGCCGATGTTTACCTAGCCTACGGTCGCGATACCCAAGCCGAGCAGATTCTCAAGGACGCACTGAAGTCTCAACCCCACCGGCAAGAGGTTCACCTGAAGTTGCTGGAGATTTATCACAAGCGCAAGGATTCCGCCTCCTTTAACGCCATGGCGGAAACCCTCTTTTCCGCCTGCGGTGGCAAGGGCGAATTGTGGCGCAAGGCCGCCCGCATGGGTTACCAGCTCGATCCTTCCAACTCGCGCTATGCGGGCGCCGACATGGGAGCGGGGCCGAGTACCAGCGTTACGTCGTCGGGCATCAATGACAAGCTTGACCTTGATCTCGGAATGGGCCAGGACGACACATCGAGTACGACGGACATCGACCTTGGAAACCTCACTGTCAACGTGGCCTCCGCCGATCTGGATAGCGGGTCTTCCGGCTCGGACGCGCGCACTCAAATCATGAACCGTACGGGGCAGCAAGATCTTGACCGTACCGTGGATGCCAACGCGCAAACCCGCAAGTTGGCCCAGATGGACATGACGGCGGAAATGTCCCGCACTCAGGAGGCCAAGGGTTCTGGAGAGGGCAGTAGCCTCGACTTCGATCTGGACCTCAACACCCTGACCGGAGGTGCGAGCAACGCTAAGTCGGAGCCCGGCGGCCTCGATCTGGACGTCGGCAGGCTGTCTCTGGATGCGACGTTGGACGGTAAGTCCGAACCCGGGTTCGGCTCCGGTAGCTCCTCGGCGAATCTGCCGGACGTGGATTTGTCCAGCATCTCGCTCGACCTGGACGGAACCAGCTCCAGTAGCAGCAACGGCACCAAGGACGAGCATTGGTACGACGTGCAGACCAAGTTCGATCTGGCCAAGGCCTACCAAGAAATGGGCGACAAGGAAGGTGCGCGCGAAATCTTGCGGGAAGTGGTGCAGGAAGGCGATGACGACCAGAAGGTCGAGGCGGAGAAAGTGCTGGAAGCATTGGCCTAGGATTGTCCTAAACCTCGCTCAGATAGAACCTCAAGCGCCCGTGCACTGACCAGTGCCGGGCGCTTGTCATTTGGTAATCTCGCGGCCGGTTTGCAACCCCTATGGCCATGACAATCACCCTCACTAGAATCGCCCTGGGACTGGAATACGACGGATCGGACTTCTGTGGATGGCAGACGCAACCCTCGGGTTGTGCCGTTCAGGACGTGGTGGACGCCGCGCTTTCCCGCATCGCCGCGCAGCGCATCGAATCGCAATGCGCAGGGCGCACCGATGCCGGCGTACACGCCATGGGCCAGGTGATTCATTTCGATACCGGCGCCAAGCGCCCGTTGACCGCGTGGGTGCGCGGCGTGAATGCCTGCTTGCCGGATTCCATTGCCGTGAAATGGGCGCGCGAGGTGGTGCCGGAGTTTCACGCCCGCTACGCCGCTCGCGGCCGTGCATATGTCTACTTGTTGCTCAATCGCGCCGAACGCCCTGGGCTCTCCAGCCGCCGGGTGGGTTGGTGCCACCGGCCCCTGGATTTGCCGTCCATGCGCGAAGCCGCCTCGTATTTGCTTGGCGTGCATGATTTCAGCTCCTTTCGCGCGGCGGAGTGCCAGGCCAAGTCACCCGTGAAGGAGATGAGGCTGGCGCGGATCGACCAGGTGGGCTCGCTCTTGATTTTTCGATTTGCCGCCGACGCCTTCTTGCATCACATGGTGCGAAATATCGTTGGGAGCCTGGTGTACACCGGCACGGGTGCCCGTCCCCCGGGCTGGATGAAGGAAGTATTGGAAAGCCGTGACCGCGCCGTGGCGGCGCCCACTTTTTCCCCATCGGGTCTGTACCTGTCGGCCGTACAATACGACGCGGCTTGGGGATTTCCGGAGCCAAGCTCCTGCATCGATGCCCTCATGGCGGGCGGGTTGTCCAGTTAGTTCAAACCGATATGTTCACGGCCGTCAAGATTTGCGGGATCACGAAGACCGAGCACGGCCTCGCCGCCGCGCACGCCGGTGCCCACGCCATCGGTCTCGTGTTCGCCCCGCGCAGCCCCCGCCGCATCGCGTCCGAAGTGGCCCAAGCCATCGCGCTGGCCATGCCTCCCTTCGTGACCACCGTCGGCCTCTTCGCCGATCCGCCCGCCGCTCTCGTGAACGATGTGTTGGAGAAAGTGCCCCTACAGATGCTTCAATTCCACGGCGACGAGACGCCAGAGTTTTGCCGCCAGTTCGGCCTTCCCTATCTCAAAGCCGTGAGGGTGAAGCCCGGCATCCCTTTGCTAGAATGCGCCCGGCGTTTTTCTGACGCGAAGGGCCTGTTGCTCGATGCTTTCGTCGAGGGAAACCATGGCGGCACGGGAGCATCCTTCGATTGGAACCTCATTCCCGCGCGGTTAACCCTTCCCATCGTGCTGGCCGGTGGATTGACGCCGGATAATGTGGGGGCCGCCATCCGCGCCGTTCGGCCCTGGGCCGTGGATGTGAGCAGCGGTGTCGAGCAGGAGAAGGGAGTCAAGGATCCCGTTAAGATAGCGGCCTTCATGGAGGAAGTCAGAAATGCAGATGTACGAAGCCGGTAAGCTCTATGACCTGCCCGATGCGCAGGGTCATTTCGGCCCCTATGGCGGGACCTTCGTGGCCGAGACCTTGATCCATGCGCTTGATGAGCTCAAGCGCGAGTACCTGCGGCTGAAGGACGATCCGGCTTTCCAAAAAGAGTTCGCCTACGATCTCAAGCATTACGTTGGAAGACCCAGCCCCATCTATCACGCGAAGCGCTTGTCGGAGCAATTGGGCGGGGCGCAAATCTGGTTGAAGCGCGAGGATTTGAATCACACCGGCGCGCACAAAATCAATAACACCATCGGCCAGGCGCTGGTGGCGAAAAGCATGGGTAAGCGGCGCATCATCGCCGAAACGGGCGCGGGCCAGCATGGCGTGGCCTCGGCCACGGTGGCGGCGCGCTATGGCATTGAGTGCGTGGTGTACATGGGTTCCGAGGATGTGAAGCGCCAGGCCTCCAACGTGTACCGCATGAAGCTGCTGGGCGCCTCCGTGGTGCCTGTGGAAAGCGGCTCCAAGACCCTGAAGGACGCGTTGAACGAAGCCATGCGCGATTGGGTCACCAACGTGGAGAATACTTTCTACATCATCGGTACGGTGGCGGGGCCCCATCCCTACCCCATGATGGTGCGCGATTTCCAAACGGTGATCGGGGCGGAGTGCCGCGAACAAATGCTGGAAACCCACGGGCGCCAGCCCGATGCCGTCATCGCTTGCGTGGGCGGAGGCTCCAACGCCATCGGAATGTTCTATCCCTATATTCAGGATAGCGCCGTGAAGATCATTGGCGTGGAAGCCTCTGGCGACGGTATTGCCTCCGGCCGCCATGCCGCGACCCTGTGCGCCGGCCGGCCGGGCGTGCTACACGGCAACCGAACCTATTTACTGCAAGACGAGGACGGCCAGATTATCGAAACCCATTCCATCTCGGCGGGATTGGACTATCCGGGAGTGGGCCCAGAACATTCCTGGTTGAAGGACAGCGGGCGCGCGGAGTATGTCTCCATCACCGACTCGGAAGCCGTCGCCGCCTTCCACCGGTTGACAACCACCGAAGGCATCATGCCGGCGCTGGAATCGAGCCACGCCTTGGCGCACGCCATGAAAATCGCGCCCGCGATGCCGAAAGATAAATTGCTGCTCGTGAATCTTTCGGGGCGGGGCGATAAGGATATGCATACGATCGCCAAGTATTCTGGAATCGAACTCTAAATTGGGAAGAGGGTGGAGGGAGGTGGGAGGAGTACAACCCGCTCGCTTCTCCTCCCCCCTCCCCCCTCCACCCTCCCCCCTCCCAATAAAGATGTCCCTCATCTCCTCCACGTTCCAATCCCTGCGCGCCAAGGGTCGTAAGGCGCTCATCCCATACATCACCACCGGCGATCCGGATCTCGATACTTCGCTGGCCATCATGCATGGTTTGGTGAAGGCGGGCGCCGATATCATCGAGCTGGGGATACCGTTTTCAGATCCCATGGCGGACGGCCCGGTCATTCAGCGCTCCAGCGAGCGCGCGCTCAAGGGCAAGACCACCGTGCGTGGCGTGCTCGATGTGGTGGCGCGCTTTCGCAAGACGGACAAGACCACGCCCGTGGTGCTGATGGGGTACGGCAATCCCATCGAGGCGATGGGTTACGAGAAATTTTCCAATGCGTGCAAGGATGCCGGCGTGGATGGCGTGCTGATCGTGGACTATCCGCCGGAGGAAAGCCACGAACTCACGCAGATGCTGAAGATGCGCGGCATCGACAGTATATTTTTGCTGTCGCCAACCTCCAAGGATAGCCGCATGGCCGATGTGGGGCGCGTGGCCACCGGATACATTTACTATGTGTCGCTCAAGGGCGTGACAGGAGCGGCGAGCTTGGATTTGGAGCAAGTGCAAGCCATGCTTCCAAGAATTCGCGCGCATTCGCCGCTACCGGTCGGCGTGGGTTTCGGTATTCGGGATGCGCGGACAGCGCACGCCGTGGCGCAATTCGCGGACGCCGTGGTGGTGGGTAGCCGCATCGTGCAAGAAATCGAAAATTCTTCCCCTGGCGACGTGGTGGGGCGCGTCGGGCGGCTTGTCAAGGAAATGCGCGACGCCATCGACGCATGATCGTTCGAATCAACTCGCATTCCCCGCGCTTTTGGTGCGGGGCTAATTTCGAGGGATTCCAAAGGGGGCGAAGCGGTTGTTGCGTAGTCCCCTTTGGTCAAGGGCGGGGTCGATACCCCGCCCGCGAAGTTCCCCTTCAATCACTAAGGAGGCGTAATGAGTTGGCTTCAGAAGCTTTTACCGCCTAAGATCAAACGTAGCCCAGGCACCACGAAGAAAGCGGTTCCCGAGGGGTTGTGGACCAAGTGCGATACCTGCGAATCCGTGCTCTACCGCGCGGACTTGGAGCAAAGCGTCCACGTGTGCCCGAAATGCGGGCATCACAACCGTGTGTCCGCCCGCGAGCGTCTGGAGATGATGCTGGACCCCGAGGGCCAGTACGAAGTCGGCTCCGAAGTGCTTCCGGTGGATTTTCTGAAGTTCGTGGACAGCAGGAAATACTCGGAGCGATTGCTGGCCGACAGCGAGCAATCTGGCGAAACCGATGCCCTGGTTGTGATCCAGGGCACCATCAAGACCGTTCCCGTCGTGGCGGCCGCCTTCGAATTCCGCTTCATGGGCGGTTCCATGGGGTCGGTCGTGGGGGAGCGTTTTGTGCGGGGCGTGCAGTGCGCCATCGAGCAGAAGGTGCCCTTCATCTGCTTCTCCGCCAGCGGCGGGGCGCGCATGCAAGAAGGTCTCATGTCGCTCATGCAAATGGCCAAGACCACGGCGGCCCTCACGCAATTGGCGGCGGAACACTTACCCTTCATCTCCGTGCTAACCGACCCCACCATGGGCGGTGTGTCGGCCAGTTTCGCCATGATCGGCGATGTAGTGATCGCCGAACCGGGCGCGCTCATAGGTTTCGCGGGGCCGCGCGTCATCGAGCAGACCACCAAGCAGACATTGCCGGAAGGTTTTCAACGCGCCGAATTTCTGCTGGATCACGGCGCCGTGGACATGATCGTGGACCGGCGCGAAATGCGCGATCGTTTGGCCCGGCTTGCCACCTTGCTCATGCGCGCGCCGGTATTGCAACAATAGGCAACCTCATCGAATCCCCCCAGGGAAACGATTTCCCGCACACGCTGGCGGACTGGCTCGCGCACCTCGAACGGCTGCGCCCCAAGACCATCGAATTAGGTCTTGCCAGGGTGCAAAGCGTGTGGGCGCGCATGGGGATCACGGTTACCTTCCCCATCCTCACCGTGGGAGGCACCAACGGCAAAGGCTCGACCTGCGCTTTTCTGGAAAGCATGTTGCGCTGCGCGGGTTATGCCGTGGCCAGTTATTCCTCGCCCCACCTGCTGCGTTATAACGAACGCGTGCGGGTCCGCGGCAAGGCGGTGGATGATGAAACTTTGTGCGCGGCTTTGCGCAAAGTCGAAGCGGCGCGCGGCTCGGTTCCCTTGACCTTCTTCGAGTTCGGTACCTTGGCCGCCATGCAAGTGTTCGTTGACGCGGCCGTGGAAGTGGCGGTCATGGAGGTGGGGTTGGGCGGGCGCCTGGACGCGGTGAACTTATTCCAGCCCAGTTGCGCGGCCGTCACCCAAATTGGGATCGATCATGTGGATTACCTTGGACCCACGCGCGAATCCATCGGCTTCGAGAAGGCGGGAATATTCAGGCCGGGCGTCGTGGCCATTTGCGCGGACGATGATCCGCCGGCGAGTCTGACAGAGCACGCGCGCGCCATCGCCGCGGACCTTAAATTAACCGGCCAGGACTTTGGTTGGCGCGCACAAGCGGGTCAATGGGAGTATTGGAGCTGGCGCGGGCAGCGTAAGGGGCTGCCATGGCCCGCGCTGCGGGGCCGCATACAGCTGGCCAACGCCGCCACCGCCATGGCGGTGCTCGACGCGCTGCATGAACGGCTCCCCGTGGACATGGGCGCGGTGCGGCGTGGCTTGGTGGAGGTGGAACTGCAAGGGCGCTTCCAGGTGCTGCCCGGCCAGCCCGTGGTGGTACTCGACGTGGCCCACAATCCGAGTGCCGCGCGGCGCTTGGCGGAGAATCTCGCCGATCAAGGAAAATTCTCCTCGACCATGGCCGTGCTGGGAATGTTGAAGGACAAGGATATCGAAGGGGTGGTGGCGCAATTGGCGAGCGTCGCTGATCGTTGGTTTCTAGCGGATCTTTCCGGGCCGCGCGCGGCCACCGCGCAGCGCTTGGCGCGGGCGCTCGAGTCCGCGGGAGCGCAACGTCATTCATCGCACGCATCGCCCGCCGAAGCTTTTGCCACCGCCGAAAGTGTCGCGCAAGCCGGTGATAGAATCGTCGTGTCTGGTTCGTTTTACACCGTTGCCGGCGTGCTCGCACTGCTGGGCCGCTGAACATCATGGCAAAGGCCGCCATTTCGCAAGAGGAAATCCAACTCAGGAAACGTGCACGCCGCCGGCTCGTGGGCGCGAGTTTCATGGTGTTAGTCATGATCGTGATCTTGCCGGTGATCCTGGATTCCGAGCCCAGGCCGCAGGGGGAATCGGTGCGCGTGCAAATGCCTGCCCCAGTGCGCGAGGTGCAATCGCCGCCTGTCCCGGAATCCTCCGCTAACGCCGCTGCCACCGAAACCCCCGAGCAGCCAGAGCCGCCCGACCTTACCCCGCCCGATGCCGAGATGCAGGAAGAGGATATGGCCGTCGCTGATCAGCCGGCCGCTAGCGCCCCCGAACAAACCTCCTTGGTGATACAACTTGGCGCGTTTTCCAACCCAGACAACGCACGCCAGCTCAAGGATGCGCTTCTGGCGCAAGGAATAAAGGCATTCTCCGAAGTGGTCAAATCAGGGAGCTCCGCCAAAACCCGGGTGCGCGCAGGCCCCTTCGATTCCCTTGCCGAGGCTGAGCGCATTCAAGCTCGCATCGCGAAGATGAAGCTCAAGTTGGGCATGGAACCCAAAATTGCCGACCATGGCCAATAGCGCCCTCACTTTGTTCGACTATGCCGTCCTGGGCATTCTCGCGGTGTCCGTCCTGTTGGGAGTGGTGCGCGGCGCGGTGCGTGAAGTGTTCTCCCTGGGCGCGTGGATCGGGGCTTTCTTCATAGCCCGCGCGCTCTACGAGCCATTGTCCATCCATGCCCCCGAAGGTATTGCCAGCCCAGCCTTGCGATTGCTCGCGGCTTTCACCGCGATTTTCGTGTGCGCCTTGCTCTTGCTCATGTTCGTGAGCCGGTCGCTATCGCAGCTTGTGAAGCACGCGGGTCTGGGCACCCTGGACCGTGCCCTGGGCTCGGTGTTTGGAACCTTTCGCGGAGCGCTGATCGCGGTGGTGTTGGTGTTGGTGGCTGGGCTCACGCCCTTACCGCGCGAAGTGTTCTGGCGTAACGCCATGTTCAGCCCGCCGTTGGAAGCCGCGGCGAAGGGTGTGCTGCCTTTCATGCCAGAGGCTTTTCAGAAAAGAGTGGCGTACTAGGACAGGTATACTTGCGCGCCTTGAGAGACGGCCCCAGGGGAGGAGCAACGCGGCATGTGTGGAATCATCGGTGTGGTTGCGAAAGGTCCCGTCAACCAACTTCTCTACGATGGGCTATTGGTGCTGCAGCACCGCGGGCAAGATGCCGCGGGGATCTCCACTTCGCAAGCGGATAATTTCCACCTGCACAAAGGCCCCGGCTTGGTGCGCGACGTGTTTCGCACTCGAAACATGCGCGCGCTGCGCGGTAACGCGGGCATCGCCCATTGCCGGTATCCCACGGCTGGCTCCGCGTTCGAAGAAGCCGAAGCCCAGCCCCTTTACGTGAATTCCCCCTTTGGCATCACGCTAGGCCATAACGGCAATCTCACGAATACCAACCAACTCAAGAGCGAATTGTTCCGGCAGGACTTACGGCACGTCAACACCAATTCGGATTCTGAAGTCCTGCTCAACGTATTGGCCCACGAACTGCAAGAGCATTGCACGTCTTCGCAACTGGACCCGGATACGATTTTCATGGCGGTGGCCGGTGTACACCGGCGCTGCCGCGGTGCCTACGCCTGCGTTGCCATGATCGCCGGTTACGGCCTGCTTGCCTTTCGCGACCCCTTCGGCATCCGGCCTCTGGTGATCGGCTCCGTTATGACGGATAAGGGAAGGGAGTATGCCGTGGCCTCCGAGAGCGTGGCCCTGGATACCCTGGGGTTTCATTTGGTGCGCGACGTGCAACCCGGCGAGGCTGTGTTCATCGACTTGGACGGCAATTTCCACAGCCGCCAGTGCGCTTTGCGCAGTTCCCACAATCCGTGCATGTTCGAGTTTGTCTACCTTGCCAGGCCCGATTCCGTGATCGACGGCATCTCGGTGTACGAGACCAGGTTGCGCATGGGCGAGAGTTTGGGGGACAAGATCAAGCGGCAGTACGGGAATTTGGATATCGACGTGGTCATCCCCATTCCGGATTCCAGCCGCCCTTCCGCCATGGAACTGGCCAAGCGCCTGAATCTGAGCTACCGCGAGGGCTTCATCAAGAACCGGTATATCGGCCGTACCTTCATCATGCCGGGGCAGGAAGTGCGCAAGAAATCCGTGCGCCAGAAGTTGAACGCCATTTCCATGGAATTCAAGGGCAAGAACGTGCTGCTGGTGGACGATTCCATCGTGCGGGGTACGACGAGCCGCGAGATCGTGCAGATGGCGCGCGAATCTGGCGCTAACAAGGTGTTCTTCGCCTCAGCCGCGCCTCCGATCCGCTTCCCCAATGTCTATGGTATCGACATGCCCAGCCCCAGGGAGCTTATCGCCACGGGGCGTGACGATGAGGGTGTCGCACGCGAAATCGGCGCCGACCATTTGATTTACCAGGATCTCGGCGCCTTGATACGGGATGTATCCTCCGTCAATCCGCGTATCGAGAATTTCGAGATTTCCTGCTTTAACGGGCATTACATAACGGGAGATGTGACTCAGGAATACCTCGCCGGTGTCGAGGCCGGGCGCAATGGCACGCCCGGCAAGGAGAGTACCCAGGGGTACCAGTTGGATCTCATCCCCGCCGATGCGGAGTAGCGCCCTGGGGCGCCAGGACCCTGAGGTTACATACATTCGCGTGCTCTTTACAGGCCGCCGCCGGATGGGCTACTCTGCGGTTGCAGTACGCTGAGCCAGTGCTCAAGAGATTGCAGCCGCTTAAAAGGACCGTAAGAGTCAGAGAGGGGGACATAATTCACTTTTCTTATCTGCAGGGCTCGCGCGGGAGTTGGCGAGCGGATGCTTTTGGATCATGATCTATAGGAGACACAAGCAATGAAAAAGTCTAGTTTAGTGGCCGCGGCCGTTGGCGCGGCGTTAATGGCAGGGTCCTTGGCTGCGTCCGCGCAAGTCAAGCAAGTCTATTGGACCACCAGTGGATTCTTCGGGCCATTCCCGATTACCGGGTTGATTCCCACGATTCCAAAAGATAAGCAGCGCGACATCACCGTTCCGGTCAGCATGTGGATCATCGACCACCCCAAGGGTTTGGTGATCTTCGACACCGGTAATAACAAGGCCGTTTCCGATAGTATGTCGAATTGCAAGTCCTATTGGGCGCCCGGCAATTGCGATTTTCTGAAGCCGAGCCAAAAAGCCGAGGACGTGATCGATATGCAGATCAAGAAGCTCGGGTACGATTCTTCCAAGGTGAAGGTCGTGATCACCTCCCACTCCCACCTGGACCACATCGGCAACATAGAGGCCTTCCCGAATGCGATCCACGTCATGCAAAAGAAAGAGCTCTATCAAGCGTGGTTCCCGGAGAAGTTCCAGGGCCGCTCCACCCCCGGTACCTTCGTGATGGCCGATATCGACAACGCTCGTGAGTTCAATTATCTTGAACTCGAAGGCGACTACGATCTCTTCGGCGATGGCAGCGTGCTGATTCTGAGCACACCCGGCCATACCCTGGGCCACCAGTCCGTCAAGTTGAAGCTCGCCAGCGGCCGGTCCATCATCATATCGCAAGACGCCATCTGGATGCAGGAAAACCTCGACGGCCACCCCGCCGGATTGAACTACAGCGTGAAGGATTACACCGCATCGTTGAATCGCCTGAAGTTCATGCGTGACCTCGAAGGTGCCGATCTGTTCATGGCGCACGACCAGGATCAGTACGCCGCCAAGGGCGGACGCTGGCATAAATAAGAAGTTGCATTTTTGAAGTTTAGAAGGGCCCCCATCCGGGGGCCTTTCTTTTGTTAGTCATTCGGTTCCCCAATGCCTACAGCGATATCACTTGAGTCGGTTAGCAAACGCTACGGCTCCAAGACCATCATTCACGACCTCTCCTTCTCGGTGGCGAAGGGCGAAATCGTCGGTTTCCTGGGGCCGAACGGCGCGGGCAAAACAACGACCATGAGGATGATCGCGGGTTTCACCACCGCCACGTCTGGCACCGTGCGAGTAGCCGGCCACGACATGGCATCGGACAACGAGGCGGCGGCGAAAAAATTGGGTTACCTGCCGGAGCACCCCCCCCTCTACGACACCTTGCACGTATCGCAGTACCTGAGTTTTGTCGCCAATGTAAAAGGGGTGCCGCGAGGGCAAATCCCGCGTGAAATCGAACGGGTCTCCAACTCATGCAAGCTCGATGAGGTATTGAAGAGCGAGGTGTACAAACTTTCCAAGGGTTACCGGCAGCGTGTCGGCTTGGCGCAAGCACTCCTAGGGAACCCCGAAGTGTTGTTGCTCGATGAACCCACGGCGGGGCTAGATCCCGGCCAGATTCAAGAGACGCGCGAGGTGATACGCGCTTTTGGCCAGACGAACGCCGTGCTTCTCAGCACGCACATTCTTCCCGAGGTGACGATGATTTGCCAGCGCGTCGCCATCATCGATCATGGCCGGCTGCTCGCAGTGGATTCTCCCGCGAATTTAAGGCGCGCGTCCGAACAAACCAATCGCGTGCTGTTGACTGCGGTTGCGCCCGCCGAGGCCATTAAGAACGAGCTTCTGGCGGTTGGCGGTGTAGAGCAGGTTCATGTCACACAGGGCGCCAGCGAGGACATCATCCACGTCGAATGCCAGATCGGCGCACACGATGGCGTTGAAGCCAAAATTGCTCGCGCCGTGGCCGGGCGCTGGGATTTGCTGCGGCTGGAGCGGCAGCAACCGACTCTGGAGAATATCTTCCTGAAATATGTGAGCGCGCAGCGCGAGAAAGGGGCGGGCACATGAGAAGCATGGCGGCGGTCTATAACAAGGAGATATTGACCTACTTCCGCTCGCCGATCGCCTATTTCGTTGTGGCGGTATTTCTCCTCGGCACGGGATACTTTTTCCTCTTTAACGTCTTCTTGACGGGCAGCGCCAATATGGACACGACGCTGCAAAACATGGGGATCCTGCTGGTGACGCTCTCGCCTTTCATCTCCATGCGCTTGTTCTCCGCGGAGTACAGCGCCCGAACCATGGAGTTGCTCGCCACACTTCCGCTCAAGCCATGGCAGATTGTGTTCGGCAAATTTCTGGGCGCGGCGACGATTCTTCTTCTGCTCACGGTATGCACCATGGTGAATCTGGTGCCGCTCTATCTCTATGGCAATCCGGAAATGAGTACGGTGTTCGCGGGATATCTGGGTTTCTTTTTACTCGGCATGGCATGTATCGCCGTGGGCCAGCTCTTCTCCGCGCTGACCCAAAACCAGATCGTTGCCGCGCTGGTCACGGTGGCGGTACTACTGGCCTTCTGGTACGTGGGGCATTTGCGCAATTACCAAGGCCCCGGCGTGCTGCGCGAACTCAGCAGTTACCTTTCCTTCGCCTTGCATTATGGCGATTTCATACAAGGGTTGCTGCGTAGCGAGGCAGCCGCTTTCTACTTATTGGTATGCGCCGCCGCGATGACGCTCAACGCGGCCTACCTCGAATGGCGGCGTTGAAGAACATGAGTTCCTTTCGCGCTGGAATGATTTTGTTGCTGGGCGTCGCGTTGGTGGCGGTGGCGGCAGTTGCGCACACCATCCTGATGCGGCACCAAGTCTGGACTAGTCTGGTCGCTCTCGCCGGGGTTGGGCTCATGGTATTCGGGGCCAGCGCCATGCGGCGCGAGTTGGCGGGAATGCTGGGGCGCCGCAGGGGCGGGATCGCCATGCAGACGCTGGGCGCCGTGGGCATTATTTGCGCGCTCGCCTATCTGTCGGTGCTCTTTCCGCTGCGTTATGACATCACGTCGAGCAAGCGCTTCTCACTTTCCGAGCAGAGCGTGAGGATGTTGCGTGCCATCGACAAGCCGGTGAAGATCACCTTCTTCCACGACCCCATGATGCGCGAGACCGTGGAGCTCTACGAACTGATGGTGCGGGAGAACAAGAACCTGTCGCTGGTTCTCCACGACCCGGTGCTCAATCCCGCGCAGGCGCGCATGATGAACGTGCAATTCGCCGGCATTGCGATCCTGGAGAGCGAGGATCGCAGGATTCAGATCAACGGCCCTTCCGAGACGGATATCGCGAACGGAATCCTGCGCGCTTCGCAGGGCAAGAAGCAGTTGGTGTGTTTTCTGGACGGGCACGGCGAGGCGGACGCCTTCAGCCAGGAATCCCACGATCATATGGAAGGGGCCGCGGGCCACTCTCACGGGATGGGTGCCAAAGTGGTGTTGCACGAGCAGCATGGCATGGCCAAGGCGCGCCAGGCGCTGGAGAGCATGAATTACAGCGCCGAGAAGATTTCCCTCGTCAAGACGGAACATACCCTCAAGCGCTGCGCCTTGCTGATCGCCGCCGGGCCCAAGGTGGCGTTGCTGGATAACGAGGTGCGGGCCATCCGAACTTTTCTGCGTGAAGGCGGCAACGCTTTCTTCCTGCTCGATCCGTTCGTGAAGTCGGGGCTGGAGCCTGTTTTGGGCGAATACAGCATGGTGCTAGACGACGATATCGTCATCGATGAAACCAACCACTTCTGGGCCGATCCTTCCGCCCCCGCAGTCAGCAGTTTCAATTTTCACCAGATCACGCGCGAGCTGCCGCTGACCTTTTTCCCCGGCGCTCGCTCCATATCGCCCACCAAGGACCGGGTGCCGGGCACTAGCGCCATCCCTCTGGTCAATTCATCCGCGCAAAGCTTCGGCGAGACCACGCAGGACCGCGCCCAATTCAATGAAGGCGTGGACCCCAAGGGGCCGCTTACCATCATGGCTGTTGCCAGGCGCAGCCCCGGCGCCGTACGCAATGCGGCGGAAATCATGGCTAACTTGCGCGGCGAGAAGCTCACGCCGGAAAAAGTCGAGGAGAAACTCGCTGATTTGGAGAAAGTGAAGCCCTCCAGGCTCGTGGTGGCGGGGGACTCGGATTTCGCCACCAATTCCTTTTTCCATCTGCTTGGCAACGGCAAGCTGTTTCTCAACGCCGTGAATTACCTGGCTGCCCAGGAGAATTTGATCGGCATCGAGCCGCGCACCTTCGACGTGCCGCGCGTCAACCTAACCAACCAGCAAATGAAGGGGACCTTCTTTTTGTCCCTGGCGCTCATTCCCGCCTTGCTTGCCGTAATCGGCCTCGCCGTTTGGTGGAAACAGCGTTGAGGGCGCGAAAAGGCATCGTCTGGGTCGTGCTGGCGGTGCTGGTGCTGGTCATCGGAATCGTGGAGTGGCGCAGTCAGGGAGAGCATGCCGGCGGCGATGGCCACGGAGAGGCAGCGGCCAGCCGCAATCTGTTACCCCTTCCGGTGGCGCAAATCGGCGCGATCGAAATCGCCCATGAAGGGCAGTTGCACCGTTTCGAGCGCGATGCCGCCGGCGAATGGTTCTATCACGGGGCTCACGCCGGGGCGGCGCCCGGGCACGAACATCTAACCAATCCTATCCTGGCGAAGCGCATGGGTGAAGCCTTTGCCGCGCTGGATAAGGCGAGGATGGAGCGCGAGGCGCCCTTGGACAAGGACAATGACCGCTTCGGAGTAGTCGTGCCCAAGATCATTCTCATCGTGTACAAGCCCCAGGAAAGCCAGCCCCTGGCGCAATATTCCATCGGTGACATGGCCCCCGACGCGCTGGTCCGCTACGTCCACTTGTTGGGAACGAACCGGGTCATTACGCTGCCCCAGTACCATATCGAAAATCTCCTCGGCGTAATCCGGGCGGCGAGTGCCACGCTACCCTTGGCGTTGCCTTCGCCTTCCAAATAACCGGCGCTGCGCAGCGAGCATGGAGCGAGTGCTATGAATCCCTGGAAAATCTTCTGTCTTGCCTTCGCGATGTCACTTGCGGCGAGTGCGCAAGCCGCGGACCCCTATCCCAGCAAAACCATTCGTTGGGTCGTGCCCTGGCCCGCGGGTGGCATCGCCGACACGCAAGCGCGCTTGCTGGCCGAACAGCTCTCGAAGGTGCTCGGCAAACCGGTGATGGTGGATAACCGTCCAGGGGCCAGCGGCGTGACCGGGGCGGACATCGTGGCCAAGGCCAAGCCCGACGGGCTTACCTTCACCTGGGCTTCTCCCAACGAGCAAGCCATCGCCAAGGCCATAGGCATGAGCGTTCCCTACGATGCGGAAAAGGACTTCACGCCCATCACCCAATTTCTACGCCGCCCCATGGTGCTGGTGGTCAATGCGGAGCGAAACGTTGGCACTCTCAAGGAACTGGCGGATCTGGCCAAGGCAAAGGCGGGGCGCATGAGTTACGGCACCGCCGGTGTGGCCCACCTGAATCACTTCATGGGAGAAATGTTCAAGCGCCGCCTGGGGCTCGATGTGGTATCGGTGCCCTACAAGGGCGAAGCGCCCATGGTGACCGACATCGTTGGCGGTCAGGTGGATTATGGCTTCGGCTTCACCGCCACCGTCGAGCCCCTGGTCAAGTCTGGCCGCCTGCGCGCGCTTGCGATCTCCGGCAAGAAACGCGCGCCGCAACTACCCGGCGTGCCCACCTTCGCGGAACTGGGCTACCCCGATTTGGAGATGACGATCTGGATTGGCGTGGTGGGGCCCGCCGGCATGCCGCTGGAAATCGTGAACCGGCTGCACAGCGAGTTCAGCAAGATACTCAACGACCCCGCCTTCCGGTCGCGCCGGGAGTTCGCCGACTCGGAAATAGTGATGAGCAAGCCTGAAGAATTCCGCGCGCACCTCGCCTCCGAGCGCGTGCGCTGGATGAAACTCGTGAAGGAGACGGGCATCGGCGTGGAGTAAGGGCGGCGATGGCAAGCGGCCCGCACGCCATCGAGGGTTGCAGGTCAACGGCAAGCGGGAGCGCACGAGAGTTTCGCCGCCTTCCTCTGTTGGCGAGCGCGGCTTACGCGCCGAAGAGTTTCGAAAACCGCGGATCGTCCTTCATCGATTCGAGCCTCTCCATTGTGTAGCGGTATCCGGTATCCACGATTTGGTCGATGGACTCGAAGTCCAGGATGCCGAATTTATCGATGGGCGGGCGCAGGCAGACATCCGCATCGCGTTTGACTTCGACCGCCTTCTGGTTGCTACTCACTTCCGTGGTTCGCAGCAATAGCGCGGCGATATTCGGTACGTCCACTTTCTTGACGAAGGGCAGGAAGTAACTCCAGAGCAATTTCCACGGCGAGGGGAATTCGGCGACACCGAAGGAAAAGCCCCGCTCGGAACCCACGTCGATCACCATCACGGTTTGGCAGGCGCGCTTGCGCATCAAATCTCCTGGCAGGTTGTTGACCACCGCCCCATCGACATAGACGTTCCCGTCGCGCATGACAGGAACGAAGATTCCCGGCAGAGCGGAACTAGCGCGCACCGCTTTCCATAGGGATCCCCTGTCCAGCAAAACCATCTCGCTCGCCGTGAGGTTGCAGGCTACGCAAAAGAAACTCAGCCACAGGTCTTCGATGTTCGTGTTGCCGTAAACGTCTTTTGCCCAGCGGTCCAGCACGCGGGTGCGAATGAGGGACACCATGGGAATGGTGTACTCCTTGTGCGGCTTGTACTTGAGCCAGCCGGTGCGGGAGATTTCCAGGATCTCCTTCCAACCGAGCCCCATGCCGAAGGCGGCGGAGATCACCGCGCCCATGCTGGTACCGCCGATCATGTCCACGGGGAGACCGGCTTCCTCGAACGCGCGGATAACGCCTATGTGGGCCAGCCCGCGCGCGCCGCCTCCGCCGAACACCAATCCCGTGGCGGTACCGGCGAGGCAGCGAGCCACCCGGTTGAAATCGCTCTCGGCGTCTAGGCGTAAATGAAAATGCCGGTGCAAGGCTCTCCCCGCGAGCCAGGCATCGGTTCCGCTCGGGCTGCGTTCCCCGCCTGGATGCAACAGCAGCAAGGTTTGCCGAGCATTGGGAGCGCTTGCACCCTCATGGATGAGCGTGTGTTCGAGGCCGCGCACGGCCGGCTCGCTAGAAGTGTGCGCCACGAGCAATATTTCGTTGGCCTGGCGCAAGCAACGCCTTGTCCATTCGCAATCCTTCGCCTCGGTTTCGTAGACGATGAAGCGGTAGGCCGATTCCTGGTTATACAACCAGGCATTCAGGAGAATTCCGCCCGCGCTTTCTTTCTCCGAATTGGCGATGCGGGGCCGGTTGAGGGCTTGGTCCACGCGCTGCGAAGACAGATGCAAGGCGGGGCCGATGGATTCGAATGCCTTCACCAGGCGTTGCGTGAAACCCGAGGGAAGAGGATCGCCGCCGATGCCCAGCACGGCCAGGCATGTCCCCGGTTTTCCGTGCGCGGTATCGCTTTTTTCCTTGGTCCGCAGGCGCCGCACGACGACCTGGGCAATGGCTTGCATCACTTTCGGATATTTCTCGATGATGCGGTCGAAGACTTCCTTGGAAAGACACACAAGGTCGCTGTCGCGCACCGCGAGAATGGTCGCGGAGCGCGGCTCACCGGTAAGTAGGGCGACTTCGCCGATACTCTCGCCGCGCGCGATCTCGCTCAATATGGCGCCGTCCGCGGCGATGGCGCGCAAGCGGCCCGAGACCACGAAATACATGTCCTGGCTCGTCTCGCCGATAGTGAAAAGTTTTTCCCCGGCTCGCAGGCGCACCCATTGAATCTGGGATTCCACATAACTCAATGCGGCTTGGCTCATGGGTCCAAACAACCGGCTGAGGCTCGTGGCGAGCTGGTCACGGGCGACGCGCTGCCGGATACCTTCCGACATCTGAGCGATGGCTTCCGGCGCGCGCTGGCCAATATCATCGAAAGTTTGCGCCGGAACCTTGATCACCACGGCCGCCTCGGTCGCCGAAACGGTGGCGGTGTTGCACGAGCGCTTCGTACATTTCCTCCAATTGGTCATAATTGCCGCCAAGGCGGGTGGTGCCATCGATCAAGAGAGGAGCCACGCGCTCCACGTTGCGCAAACCGTAGTCCGCCGCTTCAATGGGATTGGCGCCGATCACGTTGGTGTTCACGCCGGGATCGATATGGGCGGAGGAGTCCTCTCCTCCGAATCGCAGCTTGGGATCGTTGACCTGCTTGGCGGCCAGCTCATAGAGCTCGGCGCTCTCGGAATCCGTGTTGAGCAACGCCGAGACGTTGTTTCCCTCCCGCATGACGAGCCGGATGAACTGGCGGTAACCCCACTCGATGGCGAAATAATCATAGGGGCCGAAGCGCGGCAGCAGATAGGCGTTGTCGCCTGGTTGCGCGACGTAATTCAAGCGCTAGTAATCCATGATGGAGGCCGAGTTTCCCCATTTGCGCGTCCACTCCGGGTCGCGCAATTGCGCCACCGAATAGGCCGAATGTCCCTTGAAGTTATGGCGCAATCCCAAGGCATGGCAGATCTCGTGGGATACGATGTAGCGCAGCATGTCGCCGATAATCTCCTTGGACAAGGGGAGCTTGCTGGCGCGCGGGTCCAAGGGCGAGATTTGGGTGAAATACCAGGTTTCCGCCAGCCGCAGCACGTCGTGCCAGAAAATAGCGTGAGAAGAGATGACTTCACCGCTGCGCGGATCGATGACCGCTGGCCCCATGGCGTTTTGGCGGCCGCTGGGCGTCCAGCGCACGACGTTGTAGCGAACGTCTTCCGGATCCCAGTTCGGGTCCTCCGCCGGCGTGGGAGCATCGCGCGCGATGATGGCGTTGCGAAATCCGGCGTGCTCGAACAGCGGTTTCCAATCCTCGATGCCGAGCTTGATGGCGGAGCGCCACTACTGGGGAACCTCATCGCTTAGGTAAAACACGATAGGCTTGACGGGTTCGGATACCTGAGCGAACAAATCCTTCTTCTCCAGGTGGTAACGCTGAATGAAAGCCCGGCTGACCTTGCCGGTCTCGCTCGAACCGTAGTCATCGAAGGGGATCGAGAAGTACCCGATCCGCTCGTCCGCGTAACGCCCGTGCATGGGCTCCTTGGGGAGCAGATGAATGCTCATGTGAAAGATGAAACCCAGCGCCGGAACCCGCTTCTCATCTTCTTCACCCGGCTTGAACAGTTCGTTGGGATCCGCCATCCAAGTTTGATAGAAGCGAATATCTATGCTCTCGGGGAAGGCCTTTACCGTGTGAATATAGGAACGGCGCGGGTCCACGTGGCGCATGCGGAAATGCCGCATGGTCAATTCATCATGGTTGCGATCCTGCCATTTTTATGCCATTCTCCCAACCATGAAAACAACTATTGACGCCGCCGGCCGTATCGTCGTTCCAAAGGCGATGCGCCAGGCCCTGGGCCTGAAGCCTGGCCATCCGCTTGAAATCCGGGCGGGTGACGGGCGTCTTGAGATCGAGATCGCGCCCACGGCGATGCAGCTGAAAAAACGGGGGAAGGGAGTGGTAGCGGTCCCGGACACCGAGTTACCGGTGCTTACCGCCGATCAAGTCCGGGATACATTGGAGCGAGTTCGGCGTTGAAGGCGGCGGACACCAGCCTGGTGATCGCCGCTTTTGCATCCTGGCACGAGAACCACGAGGCGGCGCGGCGCTCGCTCGATATCGGGTTGCGTCTGGTCGAGCACTGCGCACTCGAAACATACTCGGTACTTACCCGTCTTCCTCCTCCTCACCGAATTTCCAGCATCGTCGCCCAGGAGTTTCTGGAGACACGCTTTCCTCAGCCGTTCCTTCGGTTGAGTGCCAAGGCATACAAGGAATTTATTCTTGAATTGCCGGACCACGGAATCACCGGCGGTGCGGCATACGACGCGCTCGTGGCGGCGACCGCGGCGGCTTTCGGCGCCGAACTCGTTACCTGTGACCGGCGCGCCATGCCGGTTTATGAACGATACGGATTGCGCACCCAATTCTTCGATTGAGAGCACGCTCGCCGATTATGGTGGCGCCGCCAGGAGAATAAGGTCCGGCACGCCGGTGCAAACCCACATTGACAGCCCCTCCCGGTTAACGGTACTGTCCTTCCTGCGCCGATTTGAGCCACAGCTTGCGGGCGCCTTATAAATCCAGCTAAAGCGTCGGACAACCCGTTCGAGCTTTTACGCTGAACGGGTTTTTGTTTTTTGGAGGTCCAAAATGTTAGATGCCGATCTGTCCACGCTGGCCGTGCGCGCCGGTATTCACCGCAGCCAATTCAACGAGCACTGCGAACCGCTGTTCCTCACCTCTAGCTTTGTCTTCGAGAGCGCGGCGCAAGCCCAAGCCCGCTTCGCGGGGACCGATGAGGGGCCGGTCTATGGCAGGTACACCAACCCCACCGTGAGCGCCTTCGAGGAGCGTCTGGCGGCGCTGGAGGGGGCTGAGTGCTGCGTGGCCTTCGCCTCCGGAATGGCGGCCATCATGGGGTGCGTGATGGGGTTGCTAAAGTCCGGTGACCATATCGTCGCCTCGCAAAGTTTGTTCGGCGCGACCGTGCAATTGCTGGCGAATCAATTTTCGAAATTCGGTGTGCGCACCACCTTCGTCACTGGCACGGAACCCGCCGCCTGGGAAGCCGCCGTGGAACCCAGCACGAAGCTGATGTTCCTGGAGACACCGTCCAATCCCCTCACCCAGGTCTACGACATCGCCGCGTTTGCGCGCATCGCCCGCGCCAAGGGAATATGGCTGGCGGTGGACAACTGCTTTTGCACACCGGTGCTGCAACGCCCTCTCGATCTGGGTGCGGACATCGTGATTCACTCGGCCACCAAATTTCTGGACGGCCAAGGCCGCGTGCTGGGCGGTGCCGTGCTGGGCAAGAAAGAATTGATTCAGCAGAGTCTCACGACCTTTCTGCGCAACGCGGGGCCGACGTTGAGCCCCTTCAACGCCTGGTTGATCTTGAAGGGCATGGAGACGCTCAAAATCCGCATGGAAGCGCAGTCGGCATCGGCCTTGGCGCTGGCGGCATGGCTGGAATCTCATCCCAGGGTGGCGCGAGTGTACTACCCAGGGCTACGCAGCCATCCGCAGTACGAGCTTGCGTCGCGGCAGCAGAAACTGGGCGGAGCGATTCTTTCCTTCGAGGTGCGCGGCGGGCAAGAGGCGGCGTGGCGCGTGATCGATCGCACGCAACTTATTTCCATCACCGCCAATTTGGGCGATGTGAAGACGACCATCACCCATCCGGCTACCACCACGCATTTGCGCGTCACGCCCGAGACGCGCGCCGCCGCGGGCATCACGGAAAGATTGATTCGCCTCGCGATAGGGCTGGAGTCGGCCGAAGACTTGAAGCGGGATTTGGAGAGGGGTTTGAACGCGATCTAACTCAGGCGAACTGCTTGGCATCCGCTCGCGTCGCAGCGCAGGTATTCGCCATGCGTGTACCAATCCGATAGCACCCAGCGTTCGCGGGCGGTGCCACCCACTGTATGTTCATGCCGGGCGGGCCGGTGCGTGTGCCCGTGGATGATCCGCTCGCATGGGTGGGTGCGAAAGGCGCTCTCGACAGCGGTTTGGGTGACGTCCATGATCTCGCTGGACTTGATCTGTTTTTCCTTCTCGCTGAAGCGTCGGGTTCGCTCCACCAACTTAAGGCGCGAAGACAAAGGCAAGGCTAGGAACAACCACTGCACGATGGGATTGCGCGCGCGCTTGCGAAAGGCTTGGTAGCGCACGTCGTCCGTGCACAGCGTGTCGCCGTGCATGAGCAAGGTGGGGTGACCGTGGAGGTCGATGAGCACGGGGTCCTCGATGATCCGTGCGCCGCTTTGTTTCTCGAAGCGTGACTTCAAAAGAAAATCCCGGTTGCCGCGCATGACGAAAATGGGAGTCTCGCCGCTCAACGTATGCAGGGCTTCCACCACCAGGGAATTGAACTCCAGGCCGATGGCATCGTCACCGATCCAGTGCTCGAAAAGATCGCCCAAGATGTAGAGGGCGATGGCGCGGGTGGCGTCCTCCTTCAGGAATCGCAGAAAGACTTGCGTAATGCCTGGCCTTTCCGGGCTTAGATGGAGATCCGATACGAAGGCGGTGAACATTCTTAGGGGCTAGGATTTAGGATCAAGGATATGGAACCCCGTGGCGCGACTCCAGGTTTCCAGATCCTTGATCCTAGATCCTCGCCTTCAAGCCTCCTCGGCCTTGGTGATGACGACGTCGTCCACGGGGACGTCGCGGTGAAAACCCTTGGTGCCAGTCTTCACTTTCTTGATCTGGTCCACGACTTCCGTACCCGAGACCACTTTTCCGAACACGCAGTAGCCGAACTCCTGGGGCGTGGGGGCGCGGTAGTCGAGAAAGTCGTTGTCCGTGGCGTTGATGAAGAACTGGCTCGATGCCGAGTGCGGGTCGGGAGTGCGCGCCATCGCCACGGTGTAGGCGCTGTTCTTGAGTCCGTTAGCCGCTTCGTTCTTGATGTTCGCCCCAGAGGTCTTCTCTTTCATGCCGAGTTCGAAACCGCCGCCTTGAATCATGAATCCGTCGATGACGCGATGGAATACCGTGTTCGTGTAGAAGCCGCTTCGTACGTATTCGAGAAAATTGGCTACAGTGACGGGAGCTTTCTCGGCATCCAGTTCTATGGAGATGACGCCGAAGTTCGTGTGCAGATTGACCATGTGTCTTAGTTGTCCTTGAGTATTTTGATGTGCTCGATGACGAGAGGCCGCGCGGGTTGGTCGCCGGCAAAATCGCCTCCCGAGATGATACCGGGCTCCACCATCTTCTTGAGGGTGCCGAGCCCGCGTATGACCTTGCCGAACGCGCAATAGTAAGCACTCGTACCATCGTGCCCATAATAGAAATCGCTGTTGTCACCGATGTTGATGAAAAACTCGGAGGTGGCGGAGTCCGGCTCGATTTCAATGCTCCCGGCATTGGTTTTGACTTCCACGCTGGAAACAGCGAAGGCGGCGGGGGACAGCCAAAGCGCGCATAGCAAGCCCCACAAACCGCGGATAGATTTTTTCATGCTGAAATATCCAGCGCTTGACCGCCAGGTCAAGCGCTGCCTTCGTAGATGATGCGCCAGCCTTCGGTGTCGTGCTGCCAATACTGGCGTTTCTTCATCTCGTTCGTGAGGTTGTTGCTGCTGTAATTTTGCGTGAAATTCACCACCGCCAGATCGTCCCGTCCGGGATACAGAAACATGGAAACATTGCTAAGCGTGACGCGAATCCAAGCCTTCTCGGCGTTGACCTTGCGTTTTTGGCTGGCGAACTCCTTGAATCCCAACTTCCCGGCCTCGAAACCCGGTGAGTAGTGCTTAAGGTAAGCGTCCACATTGCGCGTTTCCCAATCGCGCCGCCATAGTTCGATGTGTTCATACATCTTGGCGCGCAGATCGGTCAACTGCGGCGCGCTCACCCACTCGACGCGGCCGGTGATGATCACCGGCGTTTCTCCGAGATCCAGTTGCTTGGAAAGTACTTCCAGGTCTTCATTGCTGAGCACCATGCGCCCGTCGCCGGCGCGCGGGGGCCGGCTATAGGTATCGGATGGAACGCCGTGCACCCAGATACCATGGCCGCTGCGCCCCAGCCTGCGGTCCCATTCGTTGGGGTAACTGATGGGATAGGCGGCGCGCCCGTAGAAATCCGTGAGCTGGCGGCTCGGCAGGCGCTCACTGGAAAAATACAAACCCACGGGAGTACGCTTGTCGCCTTCCTTGAATTTGTTGATGCCATTTTTTCCGACCGTCACGTAATAGTCCGCGATGTAACGCGGGATGCCATGCTGGTTCTCGAAGACGTACATCGTCGAGGTGGAAGAGTCCACCACGATGGCGTGGCGGTAGGAGGCAGGCATTTGCAGCAGATAGCGAGGAATCCGGTTGCCTGGGGATTCGAGGTGATAGCGCATCAAGCGCGCGCGTGCCTCCTGGCGTAACGCGGCGACTTCCTCGGGAGGTGCCGCGCCCGCATTACCCACGGTTTCGATCGGGCGGGAGCGGGCGAGTAATAGATCGCCTTTCACCAGTTGCGCCAGGCGGAAATGGGGTGTCTTGCTCAACAGCGAATCAATCTGTTTCACCGCGGACCCAATTTCGCCCGCCCCCACTTGCAGATGGGCTTGCGCCATCGCCACCTCTTGGTACGTAACGGTGCGCACTGGCAAAAAACTGGATGGTTTGTAGACGCCCATGCCGCAAGAGGCACCCACCGATAGAATCACCAGGAGGGCGATGGCCCCGCGAAATGTTCTGGTGGCTAGGAGTTTCGGCATGCGGCTATTTGGCAACGGTTTCGCGCCGGATCAACCAGCGATTGTCCTCTTTTATCATCCCGAGCGTCTTACCGCTCGAGGCCTTCAGCGAGTCGGATTGGTAATGTTGACGAAAGGCGACTGTCACATGGCCGGCATCCACGATCTGAACGCGCGGCGCGGAAACGGAGACCTCTATTTTGTTCGGTTTTGCTAGCCTTTCGCGCCGGCTCGCTTCCCATTGCGCGCGGGGCTCCCCTTTGGGCGTGTGAAACTCGGGGGCATAGAAAGACAGATAGCGGTCCGCGTCGTTGCTCGACCATGCCTTGGCCCACTCGTGGACTGCCGCCAGCACTTCCTCGGAGAGATTGGTCTTTGGGGCGGCCGGCTCAGTCTGAGGCGCCACGGGTTTGACGGGCTGCACCGGTGCTGCCGGTGGTGGAGCAGAGCGTTCGGGGGGGAGTTGCGCGACCGCCACCGCGGGCTTTGGAACCAGATCCTTGATGAGGGCCAGCTTGTCTCGCGCCGCGTTGTTCTTGCTGTCGATTTGCAGCGCTTTGTCGTAGGCCCGGCTCGCCAGGGTGGCGTAAACATCGCCGAGATTTTCGTGGGCGATGGCGTAGCTGGGATGGGTGCGAATGGCCATTTCCAAGGCGGCCCGAGCTTTCTCGTAATCCCCCTGGACGACATGGATCACCGCCAGATTATTGTAGGGTTCGGGCAATTCAGGGTGATCCTTGGTGAGCTCCGTGAATATCTTCAGGGCCTCCGCGTTGCGCTTTTGCTCCGCGTGGATTACTCCCAGGAGAAAGCGGGCACGCGCATCCTTGGGGTTCTCGCTCAGATACGCAGTCAGGCGGCTCTGAGCTTCGCTCTTATTACCTTGCTTGTATAAGACCGTGGCTTCTTGAACATCGCCGGGTTTTGCCCACGAAACGGGGGCCAATCCGCATACAAGAGCGAGCGTCACCAACGGGAGGGACAATTTCATCGTGCTATACTAGCACGCGAATTTTCGCGCGTAGGTCGTTGTAATACGGGCGATTTTAGCAACAATCCGTCCGCATACTCAATCGAATTTAGTGTTGGCATAAAGTGCATTGTCGGCACATTGCGCGGTGGACATGAGGTGCCTCTGGGTTTTTCGTGGTGCGCAGAGCGCAGTTCCCCGCAATGTCCCTTGCACGCCGAACGAGGCTAGGCTCTGGATCGCACGATTGATGCCGACTTCTTGGATCTTTCCAACTTAATGATTTCATCGCGCCCCGTAGGCTAAAAGCGCATGCTCAAGATCTACAACACCCTGCACCGGGAGAAGCAGGAGTTCGTCCCCCTACAATCCGGCCAAGTGTCCATGTATGTTTGCGGCATGACGGTGTACGACTATTGTCACATCGGCCATGCGCGCGTGATGGTCGTCTTCGACATGGTGAGACGCTGGTTGCGCGCTTCGGGACTGCGAGTCAAGTATGTACGCAATATCACCGACATCGACGACAAGATCATCCGCCGTGCCGCTGAAAACGGGGAGGAGATAGGCGCGTTAACCGAGCGCTTCATCGGTTTCATGGACGAAGATGCCGCTGCCCTGGGGGTGGAAAAACCCGATTACGAGCCAAGGGCGACCGAGCACATCGAGGGCATGCTGGCCTTGATCGGCGCCTTGATGCGGGAAGGCCTCGCCTACCAAGGCGCCAATGGAGATGTGTTTTACGCCGTGCGCCGGTTCGCGGGCTACGGCAAGCTGTCCGGAAAATCCTTGGAAGACTTGCGCGCGGGCGAGCGGGTGGACGTGGACCGGGCCAAGGAAGACCCCTTGGATTTCGTGCTGTGGAAATCCGCCAAGCCCGGCGATCCAGCCTGGGACAGCCCCTGGGGAAGGGGGCGCCCAGGGTGGCATATCGAGTGTTCCGCCATGAGCGAGCACCTGCTGGGAACCCACTTCGACATCCACGGCGGCGGGCAGGACTTGATCTTCCCCCACCACGAGAACGAGATTGCCCAATCCGAAGGGGCGCACCGGCACACCTTCGTCAATTACTGGATGCACAACGGCTTCGTGCGTGTGAACGAGGAGAAGATGGCCAAGTCCCTGGGCAACTTCTTCACCGTGCGCGAGGTACTGGCGCGTTTCGACCCGGAGGTGGTCAGGTTCTTCATCTTAAGGGCGCACTACCGCAGCCAGCTCAGTTATTCGGACCAGCATTTGGACGATGCGCGTCAGGGATTAACGCGTTTATACACCACGTTACGGGATATTCCCGCGAGTTCCATGAGCGCGATGGACTGGTCCGGTCCTTATGCGCGGCGCTTCAAGGACGCCATGGACGACGACTTCAATACGGCCGATGCCATGTCCGTGTTGTTCGACATCGCCAACGAGGCCCATCGCTCGCGCTCCGGGATTCTCACCGCCATGCTCTTGGCATTGGCGGGGACCCTCGGCCTGTTGCGTCGGGAGCCTACTGACTTCTTGCAAGGCGGGGGATTGGTTTCCTCGGGGGGATTGAGCGATGCTGAAATCGAGCAGCGCATCCAGGCGCGCACGGCTGCGCGCAAGGCAAAAGACTTCGCCGAGTCAGACAGAATCCGCGACGAACTCGCCAAGGCAGGAATCCTGCTAGAGGACACAGCGAAAGGCACGATATGGCGGCGTCATTAGCGACCAACTAACTTAAGGAGGGTGAGGTGGAATCCTACAAAACCGCGTTTCCGCCCCTTCTTTTAGGTGTTCGCCGCCACCAGGAGCGCCTGCGCGACACCATCCACTCCCTGTCCAACTGGCATGTCATTCCCGAGAGCGACCCAAGTTTCGCCGCTTGGTATGGGGGCGAGGGCGGGCAACTCGCGAAGACCTTTCAAGACGAGGAATTGTCCGCGGCCTGGAAGCGGGTAGGAGAGCTTAATTCCACGCTCAACTCCGCCATCGAGGAGACCATCGAATCCTCCAAGCGCGAGCTCGAGCGCGCCTTCCAGCTTTCGGGCGAATTGCTTGAGTTGCTGGTGGCCTCCACGATGCGGGAGTTAGCTTTCGCCCTGCGAGCCCGCCAGCAGACCTTATCGGAGCGTTACGAGCGCGATCTGCTGGAGGCGGCCCAAGTTAGCCGCTGCGCCGTTCGTATCTCCGACAACACGATCACCGAATGCGACGCTGGCTTCGCCGCGCTCTTTGGGCGAAAGCGGGCAGAAATCCGCCAGGCCGATGCCAGGAGCCTGATCGGCGAGGCCGCCTTCGACCGCTTGTCGAGCAGTGCCATCGCCGGGCGTCCGCACCGGGTGGACTTGCGCGTGCCCAAGGCCGACGGCGACTACCGCATTCTCGAAATGGTGGCCTATGCCTCGCCGCCCAGTGCACCTGAATTGCTGGATTTCCTCGTGGTGGATAGCACTCGCGCCGTGCACGATGCGCAGCAACGTAAGCTGCTCTCCACCGCCATCGAGGCCTCGGACCAGATCGTGATGATCACCGACGCCCTCCAGCGCATCGTCTATGTGAACCCCGCCTTCGAGAAAATCACCGGGTACAAGGAAGCTGACGTCCTGGGCCGTTCGCCCCATTTTTTGCAGGGCGCCGAAACCAACCAGGCGACCCGCGCCACCTTGCGCGAGGCCATTTCCAACGGGCGCGCGGCCCATGCGGAAATGCTCAACTACCGCAAGAACGGCAAGGCCTATTGGGTAGACCTCGCGGTGGTGCCGGTAAACGGTATCGAAGGCGAGGTGAGCCACTGGGTCGCCATTCAGCGCGATATCACCGAACGCAAGGCGCAAGAGCAGGAGATCACCCGGCTCGCCATGGAAGATTTTCTCACCGGCTTGCCCAACCGGCGGGCGGCCGAGGCGAGGCTTGCGATCGAATGGAACCGGGCGCGCCGCGAGAGCGGCGGCTTTGCCGTGGCCATCGCCGACATCGACCGCTTCAAGCTCGTAAACGATCAATACGGCCACCATGTCGGTGACTTGGCGTTGGCACACGTGGCCAAGACCCTGGCGGACAACATGCGGGGCGGCGACTGGATCGCGCGCTGGGGCGGGGAAGAGTTCCTCATCTGCTATCACTATTTGGACGCCAAGGGCGCCTTCATCGCCGGTGAGCGCGCGCGCAAGCTGGTGCGATCGCGACCATTGAAGTCACCCCAAGGCGAGCTACCCATCACCATCAGCATGGGCGTGTCCATATATCAAGGCGGCGTGGACTCATTGAAGGTCTTGCTCGAGCAAGCCGACGCCTTGCTCTATGAAGCCAAACGCGCTGGCCGCGACCGGGTGATGTGCACGGGCGCTGGAGAGCGTCGCAAAAAGGGTCTTTGGGACGGGCCACAAGTGCAAAGCGCGCTCGATGAGCGCCGCATCGTGGCCGCCTACCAGCCCATCGTCGACTTGCGCACTGGGGAAACCGTTGCGGAGGAAGCACTGGCGCGCATTCTCACGCGCGAAGGTGCCGTGGTGGCCGTCGAACAATTCATCGGCGCGGCCGAATCCATGCACTTGGTGTCGCAGGTGGATGAGCGCGTGTCGGCACTTGCTCTTGCACGTCCCATGACCGAGGGGAACCAGACGCGCTTCATCAACTTGTCCAGTCAGTTCCTGGCCGATATGGACCAGGTCCAAGAACTGGTCGCGAAAGTAGGTGCGCAAGGCAGGGGCAAACCTAACCTAGTAGCCGAGATCAGCGAGCGCCAGCCGGGCGAGATCGCCATGATGAAGAAGAATCTGCGCCCGCTGATCGATGCCGGATTCCGCGTCGCCGTGGATGACTTTGGTAGCGGGGCTTCCTCATTCCTCTACTTGGCGGAACTGCCCGTGCACTTTCTGAAGATCGAGGGATGGATGGTCAAGCGCATCGTCGCCGACCGCCGCGTGCGGCAACTGATCGGCGCCATTGCAACCACCGCCCATTCCTTGAGCGTGAATACCGTGGCCGAATGTGTCGAGAACGCCGAGACCGCGCAAGTGCTATGCGATCTCGGCGTTGATTGGGCACAAGGATATTTCTTCGCCAAGCCGGTGCTCGACGGGGAAAGCAAGGCGGAGCGAACTGCGAAGGCGGCTTAGATTTTGGGTCTAGGCCCGAAAAATCTTCTTACTTTCTCGCTGCGGTGAAACCTATCCGCTAGGTACTTTCAAATGCGTGCACGCGACTACCTAGGTTTCCCGCTGCTCGCAATCGGCATAAGTGGTGTAATGCTTGGCCATCATTAGTTTGGGCTGATTTGGTTTTGGCTGGGTGTAGCCCTTAGCGCATTTGGCATCGCCATTATTAGCAGCGGTGGCCTCGATGAAAAAATAGATAGAGCGCTACGCTACTACCGAGGACCCGGGGATTATGGCAATCGCGATGTCCATGAAGGGACCGGTGATTTCCATTCGAGTGATTCTGGCGGTGGCGATGGTGGCGGAGGTGGAGATTGATCCCGGTGCCCAACCATGAGCTGGGCTGACAAACGGCGATTAACCACGACGGACACGAAGTAACACGAAGGAAAAACAGAGCGCTCACACTTCTAACCAACTTGGTAAGGCAATTATCGCCAGTATGGCTTCGATCTCCTTCGCGTCCTTGGCGTCCTTCGTGTGCGAATGTAGTTTCTCGTTTACGTCCCAAAGAGGTAGTGACCTTTTGGTTCCGGCCTAACCTGAAGGTTAGCCTACACCGAAAGGCAAAGGAGTTATTCGGTCAAGTCCCGAAAAACTCCTTCACTTTTTCCATCCAGCCTTTCGCGCGAGGGTTGTGATTGACCCCGTCGCGCTGGCTGATTTCCTCGAACTCCTCCAGTAGCTCCTTCTGGCGCGGTGTGAGTTTCACGGGGGTTTCGACTACCACCCGGCACAGCAGGTCGCCGTAATGCTGGCTGCGCACGCCTTTGATGCCCTTGCCGCGCAGGCGGAACACCTGTCCGCTTTGGGTTTCCATGGGGACCTTGATCTTGGCGGCACCATCCAAGGTTGGAATCTCGATCTCCCCGCCCAGGGCCGCGGTAACGATGGACACTGGCATTTCGCAGATGAGATCGTTCTCCTCGCGGGCGAAGACGGAGTGCTGCTTCACGCGGATGACAACGTAGAGGTCTCCCGGCGGGCCGCCATTCACGCCGGACTCGCCTTCGCCAGATAGACGAATGCGGTCGCCCTCGTCCACGCCGGCGGGGATCTTCACCGATAGGGTCTTTTGCTTCTTGACCCGGCCCGCGCCCTGGCAGGGGCCGCACGGATCGCGAATCATCTTGCCCGTGCCGTGGCAGCGCGGGCAAGTCTGCTGCAGGGAAAAGAAGCCTTGCTGTATGCGAACCTGGCCTTGGCCTTGGCAGGTCGAGCAGGTGGTGGGTTGGGTGCCGGGTTTTGCCCCCGAACCGTGGCAAGTCTCGCATTCCTCCAAGGTGGGGACGCGAATCTTGGTCTCGGTCCCGCGCGCGGCTTCTTCCAGGGATATTTCCAGGTTGTAGCGTAGGTCCGCCCCTCGGTACACGCTGGAGCGCGCGCGCCCGCCGCCGCCAAAAATCTCGCCGAAGATGTCGCCAAAAGCGTCGGCGAATCCGCCCGCCCTGGCCGCCCCGCCCATGCCGGCCTGATGGTCCACTCCCGCATGCCCGAAACGGTCGTAGGCCGCGCGCTTTTCCGAATCCGACAGTACCTCGTAGGCTTCCTTTGCCTCCTTGAACTTTTCCTCAGCCTTGGGATTGTCGGGATTGCGGTCAGGATGAAACTTCATCGCGTTCTTGCGATAGGACTTCTTGATGTCCTCTTCGGACGCGTCGCGATTCACACCGAGCACTTCGTAGTAGTCGCGTTTGGCCATTTCTCTTTAGGGGCTAGGATCTAGGATTTCGGAACCAGGAATGACAACATGGGTGAAGCGCGAATCACGCCTCACCCCTCCCGCCTCACGCCTCACCGCATTACTTCTTGTCTTTGACTTCCTCGAATTCGGCATCCACCACGTCGCCTGCGTCCGCGGTCTTGCTCTTCTCCGCATTCCCGCCGCCTCCGGCCGCCGCACCTTGAGCGGCATCCGCTCCGGCGTACATTTTCTCGCCCAACTTCTGCGAGGCCATGGCCAAGGCTTGGGTCTTGGCTTCGATGGTGGCTTTGTCGCCGCCCTTCATGGCTTCCCCGGCTTCCTTGATGGCGGCTTCAATCTTGGACTTTTCATCTGCCCCGATCTTGTCGCCATGCTCGCCCAGGGATTTCTTCACCATGTGCACCATGCCGTCGCATTGGTTGCGCGCATCCACCAACTCTCGCGCCTGGCGGTCTTCTTCGGCATGAAGTTCGGCGTCCTTGACCATCTTCTGGATCTCTTCTTCCGAGAGCCCAGAGCTGGCGGTAATCTTGATTTTGTTTTCCTTGCCGGTCGCTTTGTCCTTGGCCGAAACGTGCAAGATCCCGTTGGCATCGATGTCGAAGGTCACCTCGATCTGCGGCATGCCACGCGCGGACGGCGGAATGCCCTCCAGGTTGAACTGTCCCAAGCTCTTGTTGCCCGATGCCATATCGCGCTCGCCTTGCAGCACGTGAATGGTCACCGCCGATTGGTTGTCGTCGGCCGTGGAAAAGGTCTGCGTCGCCTTGGTCGGGATCGTGGTGTTCTTTTGGATGAGCTTGGTCATCACGCCCCCCAGGGTTTCGATACCCAGGGATAGCGGCGTCACGTCGAGCAACAGCACGTCCTTCACTTCGCCTTTCAGCACGCCGCCTTGAATGGCGGCGCCGATCGCAACCGCTTCATCCGGATTGACGTCCTTGCGCGGCTCCTTGCCGAAGATCTCCTTAACCTTCTCCTGCACCTTCGGCATGCGGGTCATGCCGCCCACCAGGATGACATCGTCGATATCCGAGAGCTTGACGTTGGAATCCTTGATGGCCACTTCGCAGGGCTTGGCGGTATTGAGGATGAGATCTTCCACCAGGCTTTCGAACTTGGCGCGCGTGATCTTCATGGCCAAGTGCTTGGGCCCGTTCTGATCCATGGTGATGTATGGCAGATTGATTTCCGTTTGTTGCGTGGAAGAAAGTTCGATCTTGGCTTTTTCCGCCGCTTCCTTCAGGCGTTGCAGTGCCAGGATATCCTTGCGCAAATCCACGCCCTGCTCGCGCTTGAACTCGTCGGCGACATAGTCCATGAGCCGTTGGTCGAAATCCTCGCCGCCCAGGAAAGTATCGCCGTTCGTGGCCAGTACTTCGAACTGGTGCTCGCCTTCCACCTCGGCGATCTCGATGATGGAGACATCGAAGGTACCGCCTCCCAAGTCGTAAATAGCGATCTTGCGGTCACCCTTCTTCTTGTCCATGCCGAAGGCGAGGGCCGCAGCCGTGGGTTCGTTGATGATGCGCTTCACATCCAGGCCGGCGATGCGGCCCGCGTCCTTGGTGGCTTGGCGTTGCGAATCGTTGAAGTAGGCCGGTACGGTGATCACCGCTTCGGTCACCGGCTCGCCCAGGTAATCCTCGGCGGTCTTCTTCATCTTCATCAAGACTTGCGCGGAGATCTCGGGCGGGGCCATTTTCTTGCCCCGCACTTCCACCCAGGCGTCTCCATTGGGGGCCTCCACGATCTTGTAGGGCACGGACTTGACGGTCTTGGTAACTTCGCTTTCCTTGAACTTGCGCCCCACCAGCCGCTTTGAGACGTAGATGGTGTTCTGAGGATTCGTTACCGCCTGCCGCTTGGCGGAAGCACCGGTGAGGATTTCGCCATCGTCGGCATAAGCTACGATGGAGGGCGTGGTACGCGCACCCTCGGAGTTTTCGATGACCTTGGGCTGGCCATTCTCCATGATGCACACGCAGGAATTGGTGGTGCCCAAGTCGATGCCGATGATCTTTGCCATGCTGGTTCCTTAATTCGATGAAGTTGCTGTTGAGGCTTTACGTTGGGGATAGGACAGGTTTTTCAAGCTTTGGCCTTGGACACCGTGACCAGCGCCGGACGAAGGATACGATCGTTGAGCATGTAGCCCTTCTGGAATACGTGTAACACCGTGTTGGGGGTTTGGTCGGATTCCACCGCGGTCATGGCCTGGTGGCGGTGGGGATCGAACTTCTCCCCGGCGGGGTTGATCTCCTTGATCCCGGATTTCTCGAAGCAGGCGTTTAGCTGCTTGAGGGTGAGTTCCACGCCTTCGAGCAGGGATTCGATGGTGATGTTCTCGGTATTGAGGGCAGCCTCCAGGCTGTCCTTGACTGGAACCAGCGCCGAGGAAAAGCCCTCCAGCGCGTACTTGTGGGCGTTGGCGATGTCGGCTTGCGCGCGTTTGCGGACATTGTCGGCCTCGGCCTTGGCTCGCAGCCAAGCGTCATGATGCTCTTGCGCCAGAAGCTCCGCCTGTTTCAGCACCTCCTCGGCACTTGGAATGATTACGGGGGTGTCCGCCGCTTCGGCCCCTTCGGGCTGCGACGCGGGCGTTTCGCCGCTAGGCGGTGCCACCGCCGGTTCTTGATGTTGCATTCAATGGTTCTCCCGTTCGACCCTGCGGCAATTGGGGGCAGGTAAAAGGGTTTCAAGGGGCACGGGCGCAATTTTTCCCCGCCTGAGAGTCTCCAGGGGACTCGCTCGGTTTGCGCGGATTCGGTCTGTGTGTGCTGGCGATGTACGTGAAAAAGGCGGCCTTGGGCCGCCTTTCGCCAGATAAGAGCCGCTTACCTTGCCTCGACGGCTTGGCGCTGTTCCCCTAAGCCGTCAATGCCCACGCGCATCACGTCCCCGCCCTTCAAGAACACAGGGCTGGGCTTGATCCCCATACCCACGCCGGGGGGCGTACCCGTGATGACGACATCACCGGGCAATAGCGTCATGCAATAGGAAATGTAGGCGATGAGCTTTTTCACCGGGAAGATCATGGTGCCGGTGTTACCCGATTGCATGCGCTTGCCGTTGACTTCCAGCCACATGGAGAGATTTTGCGGGTCGGCGATCTCGTCCTTGGTTACCAGCCAGGGTCCGAGCGGACAGAAAGTGTCGAAGCCCTTGCCTTTGTCCCAGGTGGGTCCGTGCTCGATTTGCCACTCGCGTTCGGAGACATCGTTGGCGATCATGTAACCCGCCACATAATCCAGCGCATCGGCCTCGGAGACGCTGCGCGCCGTCTTGCCGATGACGAAGGCCAACTCCACCTCCCAGTCACTCTTCTTCGATCCCTTCGGGAGCACGACGGTGTCGTTGGGACCATTCACCGCGGTGGTGGCTTTCATGAAGATGATGGGTTCGGCGGGAATCGGTTGCCCTGCTTCCTTGGCATGATCGGAGTAGTTCAATCCGATGGCGACCACTTTGCTGGGCACGGCCACGGGAGATCCCAGGCGCGGGCTGCCCCCAACCTTGGGCAGGCTGTTCACATCCAGGCCGCGAAGCTTGGCCAAGCCTTCTGGGGTGATGGTGGCACCGTCGATATCCTTGATGATGCTGGACAGGTCTCGAATCGCGCCAGTGGAGTCGAGAATGCCGGGTTTTTCCACTCCAGTTGCACCATAACGAACGAGTTTCATAGGTTCTCCTAAAGGTTATTCGTTGAGGAAAGAACGGCGCGTGCTCACAACGTGATGCCGCCGTCGATAAGAACGGTCTGCCCCGTCATGAATACGGATTCGTCGGAGCCCAGGTACACACACAACTGCGCGATTTCCTCGGCGTTGCCCAGGCGCCCCATGGGCTGGCGCGCGATGAAATCCTTGCGCGCTTGCATTGGATCCGCGTAGGCGTTGATTCGATCGCCCAGGGACGGCGTGTCCACGGTGCCGGGGCACACGGCATTGCAGCGGATGCCGCGCTTGACGTAGTCCGCCGCCACGGATTTCGTCAGGCCTATGACCGCGGCCTTGGTGGCACCGTAGACGAAGCGGTTTGGGATGCCCTTGATGCTTCCGGCCACCGAGGCAATATTCACGATGGAGCCCCCGCCCAGGTCAAGCATCTTGGGCAGGAAGGCGCGAATCATTTTGAAGTGGCTGCGCACGTTCAAATTGAAGGCAAAGTCCCATTCCTTGTCCGTGCACTCCAGGATGGTGCCGTTATGCACGAAGCCGGCGCAATTGACCAAGACGTTGGGCGAGAAGGCGGAGGCCATTGCGGCGATCGCGGCATCGTCCAGCACGTCGAGCTTGCGTGTCTCGATGCCTGGGGTGCCGCTCAACTCCTTGAGTTTTTCGAGATTGAGGTCGGTCGCAATGACACGTGCACCTTCTCGGGCGTAGGCCACGGATGTTGCGCGCCCAATGCCTTGCGCCGCCGCGGTCACTAGGGCGGTTTTACCGCTGAGTCTTCCCACTGTGTGCTTCCCTGGCTTTTCGGTAAGCGAGGCATTTTGCCACAGCCGTTCGCGGTGGTTCTTCCCCGGTGAAAGGGCGGCGGGCGCGCTCTTCGCGACTTGGCACAACGGGCGCATCCCGCGGTGGCGGAGGATGCGGAGGCGGTGACTAACTAGCGTCCCGCCCGGGCCAGCACCCGTTGTCTCACGAACGCGATATTCGCTCGAAAATTGTAGAGATTCTCCGCGTACGCCAGCGGCGTCTGGACATGGCTCACGGCCTCCTCGATTTCATCGAGCCGGCCTAGCATGGCGTTGAGGTCTTCCTTGTCGTGGGTACTTTCCAGATCAAGCTCAATCTCCTTGAGCCGCGCGTACCAGCGATAGATTCGCGAACGCCGCCACCAACGAAACAGCGGTGGAATGGAGCGGATGAGCGGAATGGCGATGGCAAGCGCGGGCAACAGTAAAACCCATAGGCGCTCCACGAGATTCGCCAGCCAGAAGGGCAGGTGGCGTTGAAGAAATGGCGAGCCCGATTGGTAGAAGCGGGTGACTTCATCGCTATAGGGGAAATCGGAGTCGGTCATGTTGGGAAATTCGCGCGCCTTGTTGAAAAGTCCCGTGCCACTGTGAATCTCCGTGGCGGCACGCAGGAGCAGGTAGGCCAGCGCGGGGTGCAAGGTTTCGCGGGCCAGAAGGCTGGCGGTGGGCGCCACCAGTACGACATCCTTCGCGGGAAAATTGTTAGTGAAGTCCAGCACACCCTTGGGCAAGAGAACCTTGGTGAGATAGGGAAAGCGGCGGGTGTAGGCTTCCGCCCGGTCGAAACTCAGCAGGCGAATGTTCTTCGCGGCCAGCAATTGCTGCACGACCGCGAACTCACCGGGTGCCACGATCAGCGCGGCATCGATCTGCCCATCGAGTAGTTTCTTCGCGGCTTCTCCGCCGCCGGCATCCACTAGCGTAGTGGGTGGCAATACCACGGAATTGACCGCCAAGAGCTGGATGGCGAGCGCGCGCGAGCCGCTATCGTAGGGGCCGATGGCGATGCGTTTCCCGCTTAGCCCGGGCAGATCGGTGATCTCCTGGCCACGGTAGAAAACCCACAACGGTTCGTAATAAAGACTCCCGAGCGAGACTAGCTGGGGGGCGTTGGCGAAGTATCCAGTCCCGCCTTGGAAAAAGCCGGCGTCCACGGGGGAATCGCCGTCCGTTAACCGTTCCAAATTTTCGGGAGAACCCGCCGATGGGATGAGGCGCACGGCCACGCCGTGCCGGGCGAGTATTTTCTGGTACTGCTGGCCCAGGGCGTGGTAGTCGCTACCCACAGGCCCGGTGGACAAGTGAAGCGTGCGCGGCGGAGCCGGCTTCACGAAAAGAAAGGCCACCAGAATGAATCCGGCGATGAGCGCGAGGACGCCCGCGATGGACAGCCACAGCAACCAACGTGGCAAGCGCATGATCTTCTCCAACTTGATGGGCGGGGGTGGTTTCAAAAGCCGCGCTCCTCTAGAATGGCCGCATATTAGCCGCAAGCGCTACCTTCTCAAGGAGTTCTCATGTTACAAGCCGCTGACTTGACCATTCGCCTCAATCCCGCCGACGACGTGGTGATCGCCCGGGTGGAGCTACCCGCAGGGACCGAGATACTCAAGGAGAGTATTCGCGCCAGCGTGAACGTGCCCGCGGGACATAAGATCGCGACCAAGGATCTCAACGAAGGCGCGGCGGTGCGCCGCTACAACCAGATCATCGGGTTCACCACCCGGCCCATTCGCGCGGGCGAGCACGTACACGTGCACAACCTCGCCATGGGTAACTTCGACCGGGATTACGCCTATTGCGTGGATTACAAGCCCACGCAATATGTCCCCGATCCCGCCGCCTTCCAGGGAATCGTGCGCACCGACGGGCGTGTTGCCACGCGCAATTACATCGGCGTCATCAGCAGCGTGAATTGCTCCGCTCACGTGTGCCGCCAGATCGCGGCGCAATTCACGCCCGAGATCATGGCGCAATTTCCCAACGTGGATGGCATCGTGCCCATTCATCACAAGTCGGGTTGCGGCATGGCTTCCACGGGCGAGCCGGTGGATTTGCTGCGCCGTGTGCTGGCGGGCTATGCGACCCACCCTAATTTCCACTCCGTGCTGATGATCGGCCTGGGATGCGAGGCGAATCAGATCAACGATCTCATGTCCGCGCAAGGATTGAAGCGTTCGGACCAGATGCAAACCATGACCATCCAGGATACCGGAGGCACGCGCAAGACCATCGCCGAAGGTGTCGCGCGCGTGAAGGAGTTATTGCCTGCCGCCAACCGGGCTCGCCGGGAAGCCGTTTCGGCCAAGCATCTCACGCTGGGCTTGCAGTGCGGCGGGTCCGATGGGTATTCGGGCATCTCCGCCAATCCTGCCTTGGGTGCCGCGGTGGATCTGCTTGTCCAGCATGGGGGCTCCGCCATTCTTTCCGAGACGCCGGAGGTCTACGGCGCGGAACATTTGCTTACGCGCCGTGCCGTGAGCCGGGAAGTCGGCGAAAAGTTGGTTCGCCGCATCAAGTGGTGGGAGCAGTACACGGAGCGCCTCGGGGGCGAGATGAATAACAATCCTTCGCCTGGTAACAAGGCCGGCGGTTTGACCACGATTTTGGAGAAGTCCTTGGGCGCGGTAGCCAAGGGCGGCACCATGGGCATGATGGACGTGCTGGAGTATGCCGAGCCTATCAAGACACGCGGGTTCATGTTCATGGACACGCCGGGTTACGATCCTGTGTCCGCCACGGGCCAGGTGGCGGGCGGAGCCAACATGATTTGCTTTACCACTGGGCGTGGTTCGGCTTACGGCTGCAAGCCTTCACCTTCGCTGAAACTCGCTACCAACACGGCCATGTTTACCAAGCAGGAAGACGATATGGACATCAACTGTGGTGTCATCGTCGATGGCAAGGCTGGCATCCAGGAAGTTGGCAAGCAGTTCTTCGAGATCATCTTGCGTGTTGCCTCTGGAGAGAAAAGCAAGAGCGAGCAATGGGGTTATGGCGAAGATGAGTTCGCGCCGTGGATCCTAGGCCCCACGATGTAGGGCGCGCGCCATGGCGGACGATCCTTCCAAGCAATGGTTCGAAGCGCTCCAGCAGATGTGGAATCCTGCCGCGATGCCTGGAGTATTCGCCCCCACCATCGATCCGGCCGAGGTGGAAAAAAAGATCGGTGAGCTGCGCACCGTCGAAAACTGGCTGAAAGTGAATTTGAGTTTTCTCCAGATGAGCATCAAGACCTTGGAGATGCAGAAATCGGCGATCGAGACGTTAAAAGAAACAAGGAGTAGATCCACCCCTGGCGAATAGCCCTTTGAGGGAATTTCTTAAGTGCAGATCAACGTTCCGCCCATACCGGCTTTTCAGGTGCCCAGTACCCTAGGTACGGTGGGCGCAACCGGCAACGTAACACCGTTAAAGCCGGTGAAAGAAGAGGGGGATGCCGAAGGCGGGGGCGCTGGCAACAGTGGCTTATCTTCCGAGAACGAGCAAGGGAATTCGCCAGAGACTCCCCAAACGGAGCGCAGAGCCATCGAACGGCGCTCGGGTGAAGACCGGCGCAAGCAAAAAATCCCGGTGCTATTGGATGCGCGCGTGGGAGAGCGCCGCAAAAGCCAGCGTCGGCCGGATGACCCGCCCCCGCCCGCCGTGGATTTTAAAGTCTAGCGCTCAACGCACTCGCGAGACGTCAAATCCTTTTCTTATAAGTAGCGCGACAATGCCCGTGTCTCCGGGCAAATGGCCCGCGCCCACAGCCACGAAGTGCGGATCGGAACCGGCGAGTATCTCGCTTATTTTTCTCGCCATTTCTTCATTGCGGCCGCGATAAAAAATCCGCATCATCTCTTCTCTTGCATCAGCCGGTAGATCGCGCGTGTCGCGATTCATGGCTTCCAGAAGGCGCGTTTCGTCGCCGGTTTTCCACGCCCCGATAAGATCCTTGAGGTCTCGTGCCATCGCACCAGAGGCGATGCTATCCAAGGTCGATTTCAACATTGCTTCCTGAACTTCAGAGGACAGGGCGCCGAACAATGCCAGTTGCGCCGCCATGGATTCGAGTTCCACCAGTTTCTTGCCCTCGCGCTGCGTGCGTTGCGCGAAGTGAATGTCCAACCCGAGGCGAAAGTCGTAACCGAGTTTTCCTACTTCCATCATGCTAAGGGCCATGGACAGCAGATAGGGTTTCATCAGGCGCGCGGCCTCCACCGGGAACCCAAGCGTGGGTAGCGCTTTGTTGAGCGTTCTGGCGAGCGGCGCGGATATATGATTCTCTATGCGGTCCGGCGGCCGGTAACCCGCTTGTGCAAGGGCGGCCGCGATATTGACCTGATTCGTGGGGTCTGCCTCCAGCGCCACGACCTTAGATTGCGCGAAGGCTAGCTCCACCGACGGATGCAGGGGATAGAAGGCTTGGTTTCCCACGTGAATGGTGCCGTAGAGATAGACGACATTGGTGGCGGAAGTGGCCTTCCACAGCAGAGGATAGCTGCCAGCCTGTGCCCATGCTTGGCCTTGCAGCCATAGCAGCGCGAACAAGAGCAAATGAGCGCGAATTACTGTTCGCATTTTAGGTCTCAGAACTCCATGCGACCGAGTGTAGCAACTCCTCTTGGTCCTCACACCCTTGGTGGAACGTTATGTTGCACTTACCCCGCGACATATAATCGGCTGCCCTGCCAAACTCTCCCCTTGCATGGAATCCTCCCTAAAGAAAGCCGCACTGGACTATCACCGCTTGCCCCGCCCTGGGAAGATCGCCGTCACTCCCACCAAGGGATTGATGACCCAGCGCGATATGGCCTTGGCCTATTCGCCTGGCGTGGCGGCGGCTTGCGAGGAAATCGTGCGCGATCCGGCAACCGCACGCGACCTGACGGCACGCGGGAACCTGATAGCGGTCGTGACCAATGGAACCGCGGTGCTGGGACTAGGGGGCACCTCTAATAATTCAGCATTCTAGAGTAGTGTGTATGGAATCGATGTGATAAAAAGGCTCGAAGCGCAAAGTGATCCCGAGGCCGATGAAGAAAGACAAACGCAGGAAGCAACCCAAACCCAAGCAGCCTGGATTCTTCGATGTA
>SHXO01000004.1 GCA_009693245.1 Betaproteobacteria bacterium
GGCCTTCTCTTGCTCATGGTCTTGCTCCTCTTGGTTGGAAGCAAGGCTATCAATTATCCGCGTGTCCGAAAATCCGAAGCCCTCTCTTGCCATGGGCAATTGAAAGATGGGATATCGCTCGCGTGGTTCATCGCTGCGATTTGGCAAGCGGGACAACGCAGCTGGGCGGGAGCGAAACCTCCCGCCAGCGTTGAGTGAGGACCTTAAAGGCTAGAGACTGCCTGGAGAGACGACGAAATCGCGACTACTTAGCAACTTGCTTTTCGCGAAGTTCGTCAAGGGTTTTGCAGTCAATGCACAATGTGGCGGTAGGACGGGCCTCCAGCCGCTTCAACCCAATTTCAATTCCGCAGCTATCGCAGTATCCGTATTCCTCGGCGTCAATGCGCGTCATGGTCTCTTCGATCTTCTTGATGAGCTTGCGTTCTCGGTCCCGGTTGCGTAGTTCGAGCGCCATATCGGATTCCTGGCTGGCGCGATCATTCGGATCGGCGAAAATGGTCGCCTCATCCTGCATGGTGTGCACCGTGCGGTCGATTCCTTCGCTGAGCTCGCCTTTTAGCGCGAGCAGTATCTTGCGAAAGTGATCGAGCTGTTTGGGGTTCATGTAATCCTCCCCCTTTTTGGGAGAGTAGGGCTTGAATCGTGTGCGAGGTTCAGCGGCCATTTCTGGAGACGATTCGATTTTATAGGAGAAACTTTTATAGGAGAAACGTTGCTTAAATTAAAAGGGCAGCAGGGCGTTGCGAGAAAAGGGGGCTTATTAACAAAAATCCCCAGGCACTGCAAGGAACTTTTACTCCGCTCCTGCCTCATCAAGTACTTCCATCATTCATTGACCGGGAATTGGCCGAAACGGTATAGTTACGCCCCTTCGGGGTGTGACGCAGTCTGGTAGCGTGCCTGCTTTGGGAGCAGGATGTCGGAGGTTCGAATCCTCTCACCCCGACCAGCCCGTGGATTCCGTTGGTGATTCTGCCCGTAGCTCAACCGGATAGAGCATCAGCCTTCTAAGCTGAGGGTTACAGGTTCGATTCCTGTCGGGCAGGCCAAATTCGAAGGCGGCGAACATGGCGGATGGCGCAACGTCATGGCTGGTAGGAGTAATAAAGTGGTGGCTGTAGCTCAGTTGGTTAGAGCATCGGATTGTGATTCCGAGGGTCGTGGGTTCGAGCCCCATCAGCCACCCCATCTTTCGGCGCTCGCGGGAGCGCGAGTCCGGATTGTCCGTCTTCATATCTTATCTTGCACGGGAGAATGGCGGGTTGATAACGCTGCGTAAGGTCGCTCTGCGGCGTGGAGCGAAGTTGCTCTTCCGAGATGCCGATTTATCCATATATCCAGGGCACAAGATTGGGCTGACGGGCGCCAATGGATCGGGAAAGACCTCGTTGTTTGCCCTGTTGCGTGGGGAGTTGCAGCCCGATTCTGGCGGCGTGGACATTCCCAAGAGTTGGGTGATTGCACATGTGGCGCAAGAGACGCCCGCCCTGGATATGCCTGCCATCGAATACGTTCTTGACGGTGATCGCGAGTTTCGCGAGCTTGAGGCGAAAATCGCCGCGCCCGAGCATGATGACCACGCCATCGGGGATCTGCATGAGAGCTTTCGCGCCATGGATGGCTACGGAGCACGCAGCCGCGCGGCGCGAATTCTCTCTGGCCTAGGATTCGAGGACGCGCAGTTGGAAAATCCGGTGCGTTCCTTTTCCGGTGGCTGGCGAATGAGGCTCAACCTGGCGCAGGCGCTTCTGTGCCGTTCGGATTTGCTGCTCTTGGATGAGCCTACCAACCACCTGAATCTCGATGCCATTCTTTGGATCGAGCAATGGCTGCTTGCCTACCAGGGAACGATGATTCTGATTTCTCACGACCGGGATTTTCTGGATAACACGGTCGGCGCCATATGCCATATCGAGAATCAAGTCATCCAGCAGGTGCGGGGAAATTACTCTGCCTTTGAGCGCTGGCGTGCAGAGCACTTGGCTCAACAACAGGCGGCCTTCGCCAAGCAGCAACGCCAGATCGCCCATTTGCAGCAGTTCGTGGACCGGTTTCGAGCCCAGGCCACGAAAGCCAAACAAGCGCAAAGCCGTCTCAAGGCCCTGGACCGCATGGAGATAATCGCCGCGGCCCATGTGGATTCACCGTTCGATTTTCATTTCCCGGCCGCCAGTGCCATGCCCGGCGTGCT
This sequence comes from Betaproteobacteria bacterium, assembly GCA_009693245.1. Classification (NCBI taxonomy): domain Bacteria; kingdom Pseudomonadati; phylum Pseudomonadota; class Betaproteobacteria; species Betaproteobacteria bacterium. The sequence continues at coordinate 2,195 of SHXO01000004.1, forward strand.
GGTGCGTATCGAAGAAGTGCGGGCGGGTTATGGCGATAGAGACGTACTTAAAAATATTCAGTTGGTCTTGCGTCCTGGTGCGCGCATTGGGCTGCTTGGCCGTAATGGAGCAGGGAAGTCGAGTTTGATCAAACTCATTGCACAAGAAATCCTCCCGCGTGGCGGCCACAGCGATTGGTCGGCCGCTTGCCGAACTGGCTACTTTGCCCAACACCAATTAGAACAGTTGGATCCGGCTGATACCGCACTCTCTCATCTTCGCCGCTTGGATCGTGGCGCCCGAGAGCAGCATTTGCGGGACTTTCTCGGAGGATTTGGCTTCCCGGGAGACATGGTGGAGCAACGCGTGCAATATTTCTCCGGAGGGGAGCGTGCTCGTTTGGTCTTGGCTAGTATCGTGTGGCGCCGCCCCAATTTGCTGTTGCTGGACGAACCCACGAACCATTTGGATATCGAAATGCGCCAAGCCCTGGTGGGAGCCCTCCAGGAGTATGAAGGAGCGTTGGTCGTGGTATCCCACGACCGGCATTTGCTACGGACTACGGCGGATGAGTTTCTGCTCATTGCGGACGAAACGGTCGCGCCCTTTCCCGGAGACTTGGACGATTACCGCGTCTGGTTGGATACGGAAAGGCGGGAGGCGAGCGCCACTAATGGCAAGAGTACGGGCAAAACGCCGCCAAATAGCTCGGATCGAAAGGCCCAACGCCGGTTGGAGGCCCAAGAACGTGAGCGTGTGGCGCAGCGCCGCCGCCCCCTGGTGCAACGCCTAAAGGCCATCGAGCAAAACCTCGAACGCCTCCATCTTCTTCGCGATGGGGTGGAAAAGCGTCTGAAGGAACCCGGCATGTACGACGCCAAGAGGCGTCTAGAACTACAAGACCTCCTGAAGGAACAGCCGAGTACCAACAAGGAATTGCAATCGGCGGAGGAGGCGTGGCTGGCGGCTCAGGCCGAATTGGAGGCCCTTGCTGAAGAGTCATGGAGTTCACTTCAATGAAACTTAATGCGCGCGAGTATCACTAAGGTGCTGACACATTACAGAGGAGCCGGCCTTGTTTAATCGAATCGTCCTTTTTCTCCTGACTAACCTCGCCATCTTGGTGGTACTGAGCATCTCCATGCGCATTCTGGGCATTGACCAGATGCTGGCACGCAGCGGTGGCGACATGGGTGGGTTGCTGGTAATGGCCGCCGTTATGGGATTCGGCGGGTCCTTCATCTCTTTGGCGATGTCCAAGTGGATCGCCAAACGGTCCACTGGAGCCCAAGTCATCGAGAGTCCGCGAAACGCCGCCGAACAGTGGTTATTGGAAACGGTACGCCGCCAGGCCCAACAAGCGGGTATCGGTATGCCCGAAGTGGCCATCTTCGATTCTCCTACCGTGAACGCGTTCGCCACCGGCATGAATCGAAACAACGCCCTGGTTGCCGTGAGTGCGGGTTTGCTCAGTAACATGACGCGCGAGGAAGCCGAAGCCGTTCTGGGCCACGAAGTCAGCCACGTAGCCAACGGCGATATGGTGACGCTCACCCTCATTCAAGGTGTGGTCAATACATTCGTCTTTTTCCTCGCGCGAGTCATTGGGAACATCGTTGACCGCGCCGTTTTTCGCAATAACGAAGGCCGTGGCATGGGCTATTGGGTCACCACCATCGTCGCCGAACTTGTTCTGGGAGTTCTGGCTTCCATCATCGTGATGTGGTTTAGCCGCATGCGTGAGTTTCGCGCCGATAAGGGGGGCGCCAGCCTTTCCACGCGACACAAAATGATCGCGGCATTGCAGCGGTTACAAGCCGTCCACGAACCCGTACCGCTTCCCTCCCAGATACAGGCCTTCGGGATTTCCGGGGCAAAAAGCTCCTCTCTCGGCCGCCTTCTCATGTCTCACCCTCCCCTGGAAGAGCGCATCGCGGCACTAAAAGCAGCAGCATAGCGCGCGCGGCTGGCGCCGGGAACCATGGAGGCCGCGAACAGGAGTGCCGTAATATAAGGCGAGCGGTTTATCCAGAGGGATCCCCATGTACGCACAACTGGTTGAGTCGGGTGCCGAGAAGCTAAGAACCGCGGATGAGATGGCGGCGGAGGAGCGCGCCTTTCAAGCGCGGATCGGCGCGGATATCAAGATCGAACCCAATGATTGGATGCCCGATGCTTACCGAAAGACATTGATCCGGCAGATTTCCCAGCATGCTCACTCCGAAGTGGTGGGCATGCTCCCCGAGGGCAACTGGATCACGCGCGCGCCCACCCTTCAACGCAAAGTGACCTTGTTGGCCAAAGTCCAAGACGAGGGCGGCCACGGGTTGTATTTGTACAGCGCGGCGGAGACGCTGGGCGTCTCGCGCGATCAGATGATGGCCGGCTTGCACAGCGGCAAGGCAAAGTATTCGAGCATCTTTAATTACCCGGCTACCAGTTGGGCAGATATAGGTGCCATCGGCTGGTTGGTCGACGGCTCGGCCATCATCAACCAAATTCCCCTGTGCCGCTGCTCCTACGGGCCCTATGCGCGGGCGATGGTGCGCATTTGCAAGGAAGAGGCCTTTCACTTGCGCCAAGGCTACGACATCATGTTGGCTCTTTGCCGTGGCACACCGGCGCAAAAACAAATGGCGCAAGATGCGCTTAATCGCTGGTGGTGGCCCTCCCTGGCCATGCACGGCCCGCCCGATACCGATTCCCCCAACAGCGCGCAATCCATGCAATGGGGGATCAAGCGCTTCTCCAATGACGAGCTACGCCAGCGCTTCATAGACCAAACCGTACCACAGGCCGGGCATTTAGGATTGACCATCCCGGACCCCGGTCTCAAATGGAACGAAGCGCGAGGGCACTACGATTACGGTCAGATCGATTGGGAAGACTTCTACAACGTCATTAGGGGCAATGGACCCTGTAATCGCGATCGCCTGCGGGCGCGAGTCAAGGCGTGGGAAGAGGGCGAATGGTTTCGCGAAGGGTTGGCGGCCTATGGCGAAAAACATGGCAAGCGGGAGATCGCATGAGCGAATTGCCCCTATGGGAAGTTTTTATCCGTAGCCAGCACGGGCTATCGCACAAGCACGTCGGTAGTTTGCATGCGTCCGATGCGCAGATGGCCCTTGCCCACGCGCGCGACGTATACACCCGGCGCAACGAGGGACTCAGCATCTGGGTGGTGAAGGCCGCGGACATTACGGCGAGCACCGCAGGCGAAAAAGAGGCATTGTTCGAACCTGCCCGCGACAAGGTTTACCGGCATCCGGCATTCTTTCCCATGCCTAAAGAGGTGAAGGGGCTGTGATTGCCCAACCCGCGAAGGCGGGGTTTGCCCTCCATATGGGCGATTGCATGCTCATTCTCGGACACCGGCTTTCGCAGTGGTGTGGTCACGCGCCAGTGCTCGAGGAAGATCTGGCGCTTGCCAACACGGCCCTGGACCTCCTTGGGCAGGCCCGCCGCTGGTTGGCCTATGCAGGAGAACTGGAGGGCAAGGGCCGCGACGAAGACGACTTTGCCTTCCAACGCGATACGCACGAGTACCGAAACTTCCTGCTCGTGGAACAAGACAATGGCAACTACGCGGATACCATAGCGCGCCAATTCTATTTCGATTTTTGGCATCAACTGCAATTGGCGGAGCTCAAGAATTCCAGCGATGAGCGTGTGGCCGCCATGGCGCGCCAAGCCCACACGGAAGTGGTTTTTCATGCCAGGCGGTCACGTGATCTGGTGATTCGGTTGGGCGATGGTACGGCCGAGAGCCACCGCCGAATGCAACAGGCGCTGGATGAATTTTGGATTTACACCGGGGAATTATTCGAAGTGGATGAAGATGATGAGGCGCTCGTTGAAAATAAGACCATCGGGGACGTGCGTGCGTTGCACGCGCCGTGGCTCAAGCAAGTCTCCGAGGCGTTGAATGAAGGGACGCTACGCCTGCCGCAAGCTGCGGGAATGCGAAGTGGCGGACGGCGCGGAGTGCACAGCGAAAGGCTAGGTTATCTGCTGGCTGAGATGCAGTTTCTGCCCAGGGCTTACCCTGGCGCGAAGTGGTAGGGACGGGTAGAGACCGGCGATGAGTGGGTTTTATTCCTTGCAAGTGGCCTCGGTGCAAAATGAAACGCGCGATGCCGTCGCCGTGAGCTTCACGGTGCCGAAATTCTTGCGAGAACAATTTCTCTTTGAGCCTGGCCAATACCTGACGCTACGCAGGGAACTTGGTGGGGAGGAACTTCGGCGCAACTATTCCATCTGCTCAGTGCCTGAGGAGGACACGATGACCGTGGCCATCAAGCGCGTGGCACAAGGCAAATTCTCGGTCTGGGCCAACGATCATTTGCATGCGGGCGAGCGCTTGGACGTCATGACACCAGCCGGGCGATTCGTGCGCGTGAAGACGGTGCCGGGAGGGAATTATCTCGCCATCGCGGCTGGAAGTGGCGTCACTCCCATCCTGTCCATCATCAAGACTACGCTGCGAGAGGAACCAACAAGCCGCTTCACCTTGGTGTATGGCAACCGAGCCGCGCATTCGGTGATGTTCCGCGAAGCTTTGGAGGACATGAAGAATAGCTATCTAACGCGGTTCTCGCTGGTCCACATCCTCTCGCGCGAACACCAGGATGTGGACATATTCAATGGACGTATCGACCTGCCTAAATGCCGGGCGCTACTCTCGCGCTGGATCGGCGTGAATGACGTGGACGCGGTGTACCTATGCGGGCCGCAATCCATGATGGATGATGCCAGTACTGCCCTGGCTGAGGCGGGCGTGGACGCGGGGCGCATTCACCGAGAATTGTTTTTCGTGGAAAGCGCTCCAGTGAGCCGCCGCATTGCAAAGCCCGAGGGTCCTCACAATGGGGAATGCACGGTGACCGTCATACAAGACGGCCGTTCGCGCGAATTCCGCATGGCGCGCGGAACCCAGACGGTTCTGCGAGCCGCTTTGGCGCAAGGCATCGAACTTCCCTGGTCTTGCCAAGGTGGAATATGTTCCACTTGCCGCTGCAAGGTGGTGGAAGGAGAAGTGGACATGGATTCCAATTTTTCCCTGGAAGACTACGAGATCGCACGCGGGTTTCGCCTGGCTTGCCAGAGCTATGCGGTAAGCGAACGCCTGACCATCGACTACGACCAACACGCCTAACCCATGAATCCCAACGAATTGGCGCAAGCGGTCGCGCGTTCTATGTACGCGCGAGATCGCGCATCTCAAAGTCTTGGCATGCGTATCTTGGAAGTGCGCGCCGGTTATGCTCGCATGAGTTTTGTGGTCACCGCGGCGATGCTAAATGGCCACCAGGTGTGTCATGGTGGTTTTATCTTTACCTTGGCAGATAGCGCCTTTGCTTTTGCTTGCAACAGCTACAACGCAAACACCGTGGCTTCGGGTGCGTGCGTGGACTTCCTGGCGCCTGGTAGGGAGGGTGATGAACTGGTGGCCGAGGCTCGGGAACAATCGCTGGCGGGCCGCACTGGAGTCTATGACGTGTGCGTGACCAACCAGCGCGGAGAGAAGGTGGCGGTATTTCGCGGGCGCTCCTACCGCATTATGGGGGAGGTCATTGCGGCAACGGAGGGGACCTGAACATGCCGGTTGGATACCCGAAGGCAGGGGATCTGGAATCCATCGAACGGGCGAGCCGCGATGAGATAGAGTCCTTGCAGCTACGCCGCCTGCACTGGACGTTGCAACACGCCTATACCAATTCGCCACACTACCGGAGCGCTTTCGATGCGGCAAAGGTGCGACCGGAGGATCTGCGTACCTTGGCCGATATCGCCCACTTCCCCTTCACCATGAAGAAGGACTTCCGCGATAACTACCCTTTCGGCATGTTCGCCGTGCCCCGGGAGCAGGTGGTGCGGGTGCATGCATCGAGTGGCACGACGGGCAAACCCACTGTCGTCGGATATACGGCGAAGGACATCGATACCTGGGCCCACCTCATGGCTCGCTCCATTCGCGCGGCCGGGGGGAGGGCAGGAGACATCGTCCACGTGGCTTACGGTTACGGCCTGTTCACCGGCGGCTTAGGGGCGCACTACGGCGCGGAACGCCTGGGGTGCACGGTAATTCCCGTATCGGGGGGAATGACGGAGCGGCAAGTTCAGCTCATCCAGGATTTCGAGCCCGATATCATCATGGTCACTCCCTCATACATGCTGAACATCATCGAGGAATTCGTGAAGCAGGGTCTGAATCCCGAGCAGTGTTCTCTCAAGGTTGGCATTTTCGGGGCGGAACCCTGGACGGAGGCCATGCGCACCGAAATCGAATCGCGCGCAGGCCTCGATGCCGTGGATATCTTTGGCCTCTCCGAGGTGCTGGGCCCGGGCGTGGCCAACGAATGCATCGAATCCAAGGACGGCCCGGTCATCTGGGAGGATCATTTCTATCCCGAGGTCATCGATCCCGCCACTGGTGCGGTGCTGCCCGATGGCCAAGAAGGCGAACTCGTGATCACCTCCCTCACCAAGGAGGCCCTGCCGGTCATTCGTTACCGGACGCGCGACTTGACGCGCTTGTTGCCGCCCACGGCGCGCTCCATGCGGCGCATCGGCAAGATCACCGGCCGCTCCGACGACATGCTGATCATCCGGGGGGTGAATATCTTCCCCACGCAGATCGAGGAACTCATCCTCAAGCAGCCGGAACTCGCCCCGCATTACCAGCTTGAGGTTACCCGAGAGGGGCATCTGGATGCCCTGATGGTCATCGTGGAGATGCAAGCGACCCTTCATGCCTCGGGCGCCCAGGCCCAGGACCAAGCCGCGCGAATGCTGCAACAGCACATCAAGAGCTACGCCGGTGTAAGCACCGAGGTGCGTTTACTTCCTCCAGGACAGGTGGAGCGCTCGGCGGGAAAAGCCAGGCGGGTCGTGGATAAGAGACTTTAGCTTCAGTCTCGGTGCCAGTGGCCGTTACCTTCTGTAAGGGCTGCGGAACCCCTCTTGTGGCTCGCTGTTGAAAGGAGGTCAGTATGGAGTTCGCAAGAGCTATCCTCACAGCTTCCCTGGGCTTGGTACTGTTCAAGGCCCACGCCCACCCGCCAGCCTTCGAGGAGTGTTTGGAGGCCAGCGAGTTTATCCTCCACGCCGCCATGTCACGCGACAACGGCATGACCCGGCAAGATTTCATGGGCCGGGTGGAGGCCGACCTCAGAGCAATCCAAGGGTTTCCCCCCGAGTACCGGTGGTTCGCCCAAGACGAGGACGACGAGCGTTTCCTGGTGCATCACTCCGCGAACGTGTTCGATGATCCGCGTACTCCGCAAATTCACCAGTCGGATTTCCTCAATGCCTGCGTCGGGCGTATGAGCTCGGAATCCACGGAGCTGGTCCCTGTACCCGCGCCGGCCGGCCCACTCACCATGGAGCGGGAGTCCCGGCTCTAGGTTTGTCAAACCCTCATCAAGGTAGGGACAACCGGGCTGGAGATATGAGAAAATACCACCCCAGGCTTTAGAGGGTGATCAAATTGTCTAGCTCAACAACTCCAGCAGAACGTCGTTTTTGTCCCTATTGCAACGGCTACAAGGAAGGCAAGTTCCGCTTGGCTGGCAACAAACGCACAACTCCGATGTGCGAGGCGTGTTACCAAGGCCGGCGCAACGGCACTTTCAGAAGTAAGAATGTCGCCAAGGACGATGCGGCCAACGCAGGTTCGGCGTCTACTTCGAGCGAAAGCGCCTAACCCGTAATAGGAGCTCTGCCCGAGGGTGGGGCTCCGGCAACGCTCCTGGGTACAGCTACTCGGCGGGCGCCTTGCAGGATTTCGGGAAAGACTTCAGCGCTTGGCTGCGCGTCAAGCCGAAGTTCACGCCCCGCAGCATTCCGGTTTCGCCCGTACGTTTATTGGTGAACTGCTTCCCCGAGTTCACCGAGAATTGAAACTCGCTCTCGATCACGTCATCGGGTTTGAGCCTCTCCGCGCTGAACTGCATGATCAACCCGTAGCCATCGGCTTTTTTGATCAGCACGTACTCGCACCTTTCCCGCTCCCAGACCACGGTCGCTTCCTCGGCGTGAGCGAGAGGTGCGCCTGCCAGCATAGCGAATAGTCCAATGACCATGGGCAACCGGGAGAATCCAGAGGAGTAAGGCATTCTTGCAATCCAGTAATTGATGGCGGCGAAGTTTACCCCGCGGCCGTCCAGGGCGTGCACCGTGCCCTTGCGCAAGTGATAGCATCCGTCTCGGATTTTCTTTCCCGAGCGCCCGATGAACGATAGCCAACGCTTTCTTCCTACCCACAGTGTCTTCGCAGCCAAGCGCTGGGAGTCTGGGCGCTTCGTGGAACGCGAGGAGTCCGTTGCGGAGGAAATTCCCGCCGCCCTCATCTACAACGGATTGCCTCACGTGGTGATGATGACCTCTCCTTCGGATCTGGAGGAGTTCGCCTTGGGCTTCAGCCTGAGCGAGGGCATTCTTCAAAACAAATCGCAGATGTACTCCGTCGCGGCCACGCCAGCAAGCGGCGGGATCGAGATCCGCATGGATATCGATCTCCTACGCTATCTGCCCTTGGAGGAACAACGGCGCAATCTCGCGGGCCGAACCGGTTGTGGGCTGTGCGGAGCGGAAACCTTCGAGCAGGCCATTCGGCATCCCGCGCCAGTCGGGGCAGGACCTCGTCTTTCGGCGGATACCGTTAACGCCGCCTTCTCGTCGGTAGCCCAATACCAAACGCTCAATGCCCGCACGGGTGCCGTGCACGCTGCCGCCTGGGCTGCCGGGGACGGGACAGTGCAATGCGTTCGCGAGGATGTCGGCCGCCACAACGCGCTGGATAAAATGATCGGCGCGATGACAAATAGAGAACAGGACTTCGCTCGCGGGTTCGCCCTGATCACCAGCCGGGCGAGTTTCGAGATGGTGCAAAAGGCGGCAAGCGTGGGGATCGCCGTTTTGGCCGCGATCTCCGCCCCCACGGCTCTTGCCATTCGCCTGGCGCAAGAAACGGGGGTCACGCTTATCGGATTTTCCCGGGCTGGGTGCTTCAACGTCTACGCGAATGCGCAACGTATAAACTCGTGAGTTCCTTTCGGGCCGGTGGTGCCTTGGCATGGTGGACCTCGGTGCCGCTTTATCTTCGCATCGCGGGCGCCCTGGTGTTAGGAGCATTGGCCGGCATCGCTCTAGGGCCAGCGGCGGCCAGTTTCGCGACACCCGCCAAGCTCATTCTGCGTTTGCTCTCGGCCATCGCACCGCCCTTGGTGCTACTGGCTATTGTGCGAGCACTGATGCAAGCGCGGCTTGCACGCGGCAGCGGACTGAGACTAGTGTGGTTGCTGGCCCTCAACACAACGGTGGCCATCACGATTGGGCTCACGGTTGCCAATGTGCTGCAACCCGGCACTCATGGCTCGCTGGCCCCCCACGAGGCCGCAGGCGGGGCCAAAGCGGCGCTCTCGCCGTTGGACCAATTCTTGGACAACATTCCACGCAGCCTGTTGGGGCCTTTTACGGACGATGGCAAAGTCATCAGCGTGATCCTGATCGCGCTCGCCCTGGGTGTTGCGCTGCGCCCGTTGCGCGGCCATTCGATCCGGACTGTGAGCGATCTGGTGGAGGTTGGATTTCAAACCGCGTTGCGAGTGCTCTACTGGATCATCGAGCTCGTACCTCTGGGCGTGTTCGGCATCATCGCGAGCATCGTGGGCACCAAGGGATTCGCGGATTTCGCCGCGCTGGGGTATTTCGTGCTGGCGGTGCTCATCGCCTTGTTGTTGCAAGCGGCCTGGTATCTGGGAAGGATTAGATGGAAGTCCTGGGCGCGGCCTCGCCACGTCATGGGGGGCATGCGAGACGCCTTGGTCATGGCGTTTTCCACCGCCAGTTCCACGGCTACCATGCCAGTGACCTATGCCTGCCTGAAGGACAAAGTGGGTCTGCGCGAACAATCGGCGAGCCTGGGATCCTTGGTGGGTGCCAATTTCAATAACGACGGCACCGCCCTATACGAAGCCATGGCGGCTTTGTTTATCGCCCAGATGCTAGGGTTGGAATTGAGTCTGGGGCAGCAAGCGCTGGTCGTGCTCACCAGCATGGTTGCGTCCGTTGGTGCGGCAGGGATTCCAGAGGCGGGGTTGGTCACCATGACATTGGTGTTCAAGGCCGTTGGATTGCCAGTGGAATACATCGCCATCCTGCTCGCGGTGGATTGGTTTCTAGACCGCTGCCGCACCACGATCAACGTCATGGGCGATGTCAACGTGAGCTGTATCCTGGACGGAAAAACTAAAATGGAATCTTCTCCATGAGCCAAGTCATGACGGTACGCGAAGCCACCATGCGCCTGCTGCGTGCCTACGGCATTCTCACCGTGTTCGGTAATCCCGGTTCCACCGAACTCAAGATGTTCAGGGAGTGGCCCAAGGACTTCCGCTATGTGCTGGGTTTGAACGAGTCCTGCTGCGTGGCCATGGCCGATGCCTTCGCGCAAGTGACGCGTAACGCGAGCTTCGTGAACCTGCATAGTGCCGCCGGAGTAGGGCACGCCATGGCGAGTATCTTCAACGCCTATCGCAACCAATCTCCGGTGATCGTGCTGGCGGGGCAACAAACCCGCGCCATGTTTCCGACGGAGCCTTTTCTGTTCTCCACGGATGCGGCCGAACTTCCCAAGCCCTACGTCAAATGGTCCGTTGAACCTTCACGCGCGCAAGACGTTCCGCAGGCCCTGGTGCGGGCTTATCACACCGCCATGCAACGCCCGCGGGGCCCGGTTTTTCTTTCAGTTCCCGAGGACGATTGGGATGTGGAATGCACATTACCGGAGATTCGGGCGGTGAACGACGAAGTGGCACCCAGTCCCGCGGCATTGCGCGAGCTGGCGGCGAATCTTGGCCAAAGCCAAAATCCCGTGATCGTCTTAGGAGCCGCGGTGGATCAAGCCGGCGCATGGAACGAGGCGACCGAACTGGCCGAGCGGTTGGAGGCACCCGTATGGGCCAGTCCGATGTCTGCGCGTTGCAGCTTTCCCGAGAACCATCGTTTGTTCGCCGGGTTTCTGCCGCCCGTGCGTAGCCAATTGCGCAGCCGATTGGAGGGTGCCGGTGCGATCCTGGTGATCGGGGCTCCCGTTTTTACCTATCACGTGCATACGGAAGGCCCCTACATCCCGCCCGGCGCCACGCTTTATCACTTGACGGAAGATCCCCAGCAAGCGGCGCGCAGCCCTGTAGGGACGAGCATCGTGTGCGCCCTGCGCGTGGGCCTGAGGCAATTGATCGAACAACTGCCACGCCGCCAGCGCCAACCCGGCAAAGGCCGCACGCGACTCCCAGCGCCACCGGCCAAGGATCCGATTCCGGGCGAATACCTCATGGCCGCCATCGCGCAAGTCATGCCGGCGGATGCAGTCGTGGTGGAAGAAGCTCCGAGCCACCGTAATGCCTTGCACGACTACTTGCCCATCACAAGCAGTGGCGGTTTCTACACCGAGGGCAGTGGTGGATTGGGTTGGGCCTTACCGGGCGCCATCGGTGTGTCGCTGGCGCAACCCGCGCGAAGGGTCATCTGCCTTGTGGGCGATGGCTCTGCTCTTTACTCCATCCAAGCGTTGTGGAATGCCGCGCAAGCGAAGCTGCCCATCACGTTCATCGTCTTCAATAACCGGGGTTATGCCGCGCTCAAGGCTTTTAGCGATGCCTTGAGGATTTCAGGCGCTCCGGGGCAAGACGTGAGCGGAATGAATTTCGTGGATATCGCACGCGGCTTCGGCGTCGAGGGCCGGGTGGTCAGCCGGGCGCAAGATGTCCTACCGGCGTTGCGTAGCGCCTTCGCGGGAAATTCGCCGGTATTGCTCGATGTCCATCTGGACACGGGTTTCAAGCCGCTCTACTGATCTCATGCGTGCCATTATTCTGACCGGGATTTTGCTGGCCGCGGTGGCGCATGCGGAGGAATTCGACCTCGCCATCAATCACGGACGTGTGATGGATCCGCAGACGGGGCTCGATGCGGTGAGGCATGTCGGCATCAAGCAAGGCGTCATTGCCGCCATCAGCGAGGTACCGCTGGCGGCAAAGGTCTTGGTGGATGCGCGGGGGTTGGTGGTGGCGCCGGGGTTCATCAATTTGCATTGGCATGGCACCGATCCGAAGAGCAATTATTACGAGGCCATGGATGGAGTCACTGCTACCTTCGAACTGGAAGTGGGTGTGGACGCCGTGGACCGTTGGTACAGCGAGCGCGAAGGCAAGATGCCCATTCACTACGGCGTGGCCGTGGGCCATGCACCGGTCCGCATGGCCGTGATGGGCGATTCCGGAGATTTCCTGCCGTCAGGCGATGCCGCTCGCAAGCCGGCGGATGCCGAGGAATTGGCATTGATCCGGCAGCGCGTCGAGAAGGGACTGCAACGCGGTGCGGTGGGCGTGGGTTTCGGTCTGGCTTATACCCCGGCTGCGTCGCACTGGGAAATTCTCGAAATGTTTCGTCTCGCGGCGCGTTACAACGCCGCCGCGTTCGTGCACATACGCGGCGCGTCGAGCGCGGGAAGTTTCGATCGCGAGCAAGGATTGCTGGAAGTCATCGCTCATAGCGCGACCAGCGGCGCGCCGGTGCACGTGGCGCATATCAATAGCAGCGGGCAGCAATCCACCGCGCGCATGCTGGACATCATTGTCGATGCGCGCCAGCGCGGGATAGACATCACAACGGAGTGCTATCCCTATACGGCGGGTGCCACGCGCATTGAATCCTTCCTGTTCGACAGTTGGATGGACAAGCCGGAGGCGGAGTACCGAAAATTGCAATGGGCGCTCAACGGCGAGCGCTTGACCCGAGAGAGTTTTCTGCGTTACCGCAAGCAAGGCGGGTTGGTGTTTATCCACGCTAACACGGAGGAGGTGATCCGCACCGCCATCGTTCATCCGCTAACCATGATCGCCAGCGATGGCTTCGATGTCACGGGACGAAGCAGCCATCCGCGTTCGGCCGGCACTTTCTCGCGCACCTTGGGACGCTATGCAAGGGACCAGGGGCTGTTACCGCTGATGGACGTTCTGCGCAAGATGACCTTGATGCCGGCGCAACGGCTGGAGGGCCGCGCCCCGCGGATGCGGCGCAAGGGACGCGTGCAGATAGGCGCCGATGCCGACATCGTGGTATTCGATGCGCAGCGCTTGACCGATCATGCCACCTTCGAGTCGCCCGCCGAATATTCGGAAGGCATGCGCCACGTTCTGGTGTCCGGAGAGTTCGTGGTACGCGAAGGACGTCTTGTGGAAAGCGCGACGCCGGGCAAAGCCGTGCGAGCGCCAGTGCGCCAATAACGCTGCACTGGCGCACGTTAAATCCCGCCTCAAGGGATTGGGAAGAGTGCCGTAGTGAGAAATAAGCCCAGGCAATTATGTCCAGGCCGTCCTCTCACAAGGAGGTTTTCATGCGCTCTTCTCTTTCCCTTGGCCTTGCCTTAGGTTTCGCGGCCTTGACGTGTCTCCCCGCGGCCGCGCCCGCGCAGGACACTCCCGAATACCGAATCGAATCCGCCGCCCAGGAGATTACGCAGCTCTATTGGCTGGCCGACACCGCTGCCCTATGCGGATGGGCAAGCGAGGAGGATTCGGCCCGTTTCAAGCACTTTTCCTTGCGATTTCTCGCCGCCCATCTGAACGATCGCGGCAAACGCGCCTTGCCCACCATGGTGTCCGATCCCCGCTATGAGTCCAGTGTGCGCCAAGCCGCCGTGGATGGCGCCTCGGAAAATTGTGGCAATTCCCGGTGGCGAACCGGTTGGACCACGTACCAAGCGGCCGCGGAAGAAAACGATACCCGCTATTAGTTACTTCGCGCGCCGTGCGGCGCCGGTGCAGTGATCTAAAATGCCTCCACCAATAATGGGGAGGAGGCACCATGAGACATTGGCTTGTGGCAGCGGGAATGCTATGGTCCGTGATGGCCAGCGCCGCACAGAGCCCCACGGGGCTTTGGCGCACCATCGACGATGAAACGGGAAAAGAGCGTTCTATCGTACGGGTCTTCGAAGTCAATGGTGAACTCCAAGGGGTAGTGGAAAAGATCATCGACCGGCCCGGTGACGATCCCGCTCATCTGTGCAAGAAGTGCGAGGGCGACCGCAAGGATAAACCGGTGATCGGCATGGCTATCCTGTGGGGCCTCAAGAAGAAGAGCGACACCGAGTACGCCGGCGGACAGATCATGGATCCCAAAAATGGCAAGATCTTCCGCTGCAAACTCAAACTCATCGAGCAAGGCAAGAAACTGGAGGTGCGAGGCTACATCGGAGTCTCTCTCATCGGCCGTTCGCAGGTCTGGTTGCGCGAGGAGTAGAAGCCTCAGTGGCCGCTAAGCGCAAGTTCTGGGGCTGGGGATTGGAGGGCGACGGCGCGAGTGCGGGGGAGATCGCCCAACTCGAAGGAGCCTACGCCAAACAGTTCGGGGTGGGGGGCTTCGAGGTGACGCCCGTGCCGCGTGCCGAGGAGATCGTCCTGCGGCCTTCGCGCTTATCGCCGCCCGAGAGTTTGCGTTCCGCGTGTTCCACCGATCGGTACGAGCGCTTATTGCACAGCTACGGCCGCTCTTTCTTCGATAGCGCGCGCATATTCTCGCGGGAGTTTTCCAATCCGCCGGACGTCATCGCTTTTCCTCGAACGGAAGCTGAGCTGACTGGCATGCTGGATTGGTGCGACTCGAATAATGCCGTCGTGATTCCATGGGGCGGGGGCTCCAGCGTGGTGGCGGGGGTCGAGCCACCCAAGACCGATCGCCCCGTGGTGACCATCGATCTGCAACACTTCAATCGCGTGCTGGAAATCGACCGCCAATCGCACGCCGCGCGCATTCAAGGCGGGACCTACGGCCCCGCGCTGGAATCGCAACTCAATCCCAGCGGCTTGACGCTGAGACATTTCCCGCAGTCCTTCGAGTATTCCACTCTGGGCGGCTGGATCGCTACCCGTGGAGGCGGGCATTACGCCACGCTCTACACGCACATCGACGAATTCGTGGAGAGCCTGCGCGTGGTCACGCCGCGCGGCGTGTGCGAGTCCTTTCGCTTGCCCGGTTCGGGGGCAGGACCTAGCCCAGACCGGATGTTCATTGGTTCCGAAGGAACGCTTGGCATCATCACCGAAGCGTGGATGCGATTGAGGCCCAGGCCCATTTACCGCGCGGGTACGAGTGTTCGCTTCAAGGACTTCCGTCGAGCCGCGCAATGCGTGCGCGCCATCAGCCAGTCTCATCTCTATCCCGCCAACACACGGTTGCTCGATGCCACGGAAGCCCACGTCAATGGTGCGGGCGATGGGACGCACAGCGTGATCGTGCTGAACTTCGAATCCGCCGACCGGCCGCAGGAGAGCAATCTAGCGCGCGCGTTGGAGATCGTTCGAGAGCACGCGGGCGAGCATGCTGAAACCGTGGGGGAGGGCGGGCAACGCCAAGGTGCCGCCGGTCAATGGCGCGACGCCTTTCTTCGCATGCCGTACTTTCGCGAGGCGCTCACGGCGCGCGGCATCATCGTCGAGACCTTCGAGACGGCTATCACTTGGGACCGGTTCCCCGAGTTTCACCGCAAGATCATGGCGGAAACCGAGCGCGTCATTGAAGAGGTGACGGGCCGCAAAGGCATCGTCAGTTGCCGCTTCACCCATGTATACCCCGATGGGCCGGCTCCCTATTTCACCTACCATGCCTTGGGCGACAAACGCCGATTGGTGGAGCAGTGCTGGGCCATCAAGAGCGCGACGGCGGATTTGTTGAACGCCCTGGGTGGCACCATCACCCACCATCACGCGGTGGGGCGCGATCACCGGCGCTGGTATGATAAGCAGCGGCCCGCGCTGTTCGCGGATGCATTGCGGGCGGCCAAGAAGTCGCTGGATCCTTCTGGAATGATGAATCCTGGAGTCCTGGTCGATCCGCTCCCGTAGCTTCGCAACACCGGCACTTACCGTTCTAGCGATCTTGTTCGCCTGGGGTGGTGTTATTTTCGGCAGTTTTCAGTACGACGATTTTCCCAACATCCTCACCGATCACGCGATCGGCGGGTGGTGGTGCCCTACTTGAGCGCCTCGCTATTGGCATTCGCCCGCTTACCCGGCTAAGTTATGTCTTGGACCATGCGTTGTGGGGCCGGAAGGCGTGGGGATGGTTACTCACGAACTTGCTGCTGCATCTCGTAACGACCTATGGCATTTGGCGTCTGGCGGTGGGGTGTGGGGCGGCAACCGACATGGCGTCATGGGCCGCGATACTCTTCGCGTTGCAACCAGCCCACGGAATGACGGTGGCCTACGTGAGCGGGCGTTCAGCGGGGATGATGACATCGCTCCTGGTAGGTTCACTCCTCGCGTTCGGCACCTATCAAGTGGAGCGCAAGAAGCGCTATCTCTTGTGCTCGCTGCTGCTATTCACCTTTGCGTGCTGCGCAAAAGAGATGGCCCTGATATTTCCAGCCTTGCTGGCGCTATGGGTTTTCACGCGATCACGGGCAGGGCTGGCGAAGCGCAGTGAGCTAACGTCCATCATACCTTTCGCACTGGTTGCCGCTACGTTATTGGCCGCCGCCTTTAGTAATCCTCGTTACCGGGGCCTGCTTGAGTTCTCCCTGAACTTGCGCACACCTTTGGAGTCGCTCGTGCATAACGCCGCCGCCTTGCCCGTGACGCTTTCTCTGCTAGCGAGGCCGTGGTCGCTCGCCGCGGAGCATTCCGCGCGTCTGGGGCCATACGCCGTGAGCGCGGGGGCGATCTTCATTCTGGCCTGGATTGGCGTCGCTTGCTGGGCTTCGCGCAAACGCCATTGGCTCATGTTCGGAATGCTTTGGCCTGTCATCGCACTACTGCCGGCGCATTCCTTCATCGCCAAGGCAGATTCGGTCAGCGAGACTTCTCTTTACCTCGCTTGGGTGGGTCCGAGCATCGCCCTTGGGATGGGCTCGCGCGCTTGGTGCTCCACCAAAAGCTGCCGAACGGTGATGAGCGGAGCGGCAGTTCTTCTAGTGGCCGTTTGCGGTTGGCGCACCATCGTATGGGGCGATCAGGTTCTCCTGTGGCGCGAGGCGGTCACCGAGGCGCCGTTATCGGCCCGTGCGTGGAACAACCTGGGATTGGCCTACATGGGGCGGAATAATTCGAACGCGGCAATGCACGCTTTCGAAACGGCGCTCAAACTAGACCCCGGTAATGCGCGAGCGATTCGAAATCTCGGCGTCCTGGAAATAGTGAAGTGAATGCTCTGTGGAGGAGTGAGATATGAATAAGATACTGGGTGGCGCTGTTCTCGTCTTAGCATTGGTCACTACACCGGCGTTCTCACTGGACGAACCGCGCAAATGCACTTGCCAAGACCTTCCGGCCTTAGTGGAGGAGATCATCGTCCAGGAGTTTCTGCGCGATCTATTCAAGAAGTGGTCGGACTATATGCCGAGGAGTATCCAGCAAACGTCCGATTTACAGACCCAAGCGAAGGTTGAAGTGGATAAGAAGTTCAACCCCAATAAGGCAGAGCAAGGGAATGGATCTCAAGATGGCGCCAACGCCGCCTTGGGCACGGACATTGGCAGCGACAAGTGCGGCATAAAGCAATACCAATATGACAAGAAGGGCCGGCCCATCAACAAGAACGGAGAACCTGTCGTCCTGGATTCGGAGGCCAACATGGGGCCCGATGGCAAGCCAAAGAGAAAAATTCCCAAGGACAATGAGCGCTGGGCCAAACCAATCACCGAAAAGGAATACCTCAATAAGCCACCCAGCGAGTGCGATGCGCTCGTGCGCGCACCCTGGATCCACGAGAATGTGCATCAAGACAAATGCACGGAGCTGGTTGGTAATGGGCAAACGCAGAAGTGGGAAAGCACCAGTTTTTTCGCCGGCAATGACGCAGCCGCATACAAGGCGGGTGCCGATTACTTGCGGCAAGTCACCAAGAAACTCGCACTTGACGAATGCAATTGGGAAGGATCCACGGGAGAACGCGCCGTTCCCACGCCCAAGCGTGCCAAGGAACTGGAGAGGGACGCAGCGAAAATTACCAAGGATCGCGCAAAGGGTAGCAAGAAGAAAGCGGGCGCGGGCAAAAAGGAGAGCGCCAATGTCATCGTGGGAGTGGAAATCGATACCTCTCACATGGAGGAATTGTTGGGCCGCTGGAATTCGGAGTGCGCCGATGAAAGCGCGGACGGATGCGGCGCCCTGGGTGCGAGCATCGAAGTAGGTTTGGTCAGTCTATTGCCGGCATTGCAGCCCCAGGTGGGTTTGGACCGGAGGGCCATTTTCGAGGCCGCCCATGCGCAATCGCCCCAGTTGAAGCGTCTTGCCATGGGAATGTTGTACAACGCCCAATCATCCGAGGAGATCGAGTTCGCGTTACAGGCGGCGGAGCATCCCTCGCCAGCGGTTCGTGAAGCCGCCAGGAAATTGCTGCATAGCGCGGACGATCCGCGTTGGAAAGAGATCGAGCGCTGGTGGAAGAGCCCAGGGGGCACGGGCCGAAACGGCCTTGGCGGCGGACTCGTACCAGATCTTGATCCGAAGCCAGAATATTTTGGCGTCGAAACGTTACAAGGCTTGCGCCACTGGCCCCATGGCATCAGCGCGGACCGCGTGATGTTCACTACGCCGGAGCCAATGGATAAAGTCGTGGAGCGCTTGGCCAAGGGCAAGAACATCATGGCTAACGCGAGTGACCTGCGGCAGGATGCCAAGAGCTTTGAACAAACGATGATGACCATGCAAACAGAAATGATGGCGGCGGCTCAGGCTGGCGATATGCAGAAAATCAATCAGATCACCGAGAAGTTGATGGCGATGCAGCAGAAGCTGATGGTGGCCGATCCCGCGGCGATGAATTCGGAGGAAGGGGCCACGGGTATGGTGTTGGAGAAAGATCCAAGGACCTGGTTAGCGTCTAGCGTGGCCCGGGTAAGGCGCGATGAGGAGTCGGGGCAGACTATTGTGATATTCGAGCGCACACAAGTGCGTTAGGGAGACAGCCGTCGCGGCCACTTGGAGAGCGGACAAGAGCCCTAGTCACATGTTGGGATAGTTGGGTCCGCCTCCGCCTTCGGGTGTCACCCAAGTGATGTTCTGTGTGGGATCCTTGATGTCGCAGGTCTTGCAATGCACGCAGTTCTGCGCGTTGATTTGCAGGCGTGGTCCCCGTTCTCCGGTCACTATTTCATAGACGCCCGCTGGGCAATAGCGCTGCTCGGGCGCATCGAATTTCTCCAAGTTGACGCGGATGGGAACGTCTTGGTCCCTTAGGGTGAGATGGGCCGGTTGGTCTTCCGTGTGGTTGGTGTTGGAGACGAATACCGATGACAGGCGGTCGAAGGTGAGGACGCCATCGGGCTTTGCATAGGAGATGGGCCGCACGGCGGATTTGCCGGCCAGGGATTCGTGATCGGCATGGCGGTGGCGAAGAGTCCACGGCGCCTTGCCTCCGAAGACGATCTGGTCGATGCCCACCATCAGCGTGCCCCAATACAAACCCTTGCTCATCCAAGGTTTGAAGTTACGCGCGCGGTGCAGTTCTTCGTGCAACCAACTCTTGCGGAAGGCTTCTGGGTAGCTGGCGAGTTCGTCGCGCGAACGCCCGTCCTTCACGGCGTCGAAGGCGGCATTCGCGGCCAACATGCCGGATTTGATGGCGGCATGACTACCTTTGATGCGTGACGCATTGAGAAAGCCTGCGTCATCTCCGATCAAGCATCCGCCCGGGAAGATGAGTTTTGGCAACGATTGCAGGCCGCCCGCGGTGATGGCTCGCGCACCGTAGGCGAGCCGCTTACCGCCTTCGAGATAGGTTCGTATGCTAGGGTGCGTTTTGTACCGCTGAAATTCCTCGAATGGACTCAAGTAAGGATTGCTATATCCAAGGCCAACCACGAATCCGATGGAGACCAGATTGTTCTCCATGTGATAGAGAAACGATCCGCCGTAGGTGTCCGATTGCAGAGGCCAGCCAGCGGTGTGAATCACCAAGCCCGGTAGGTGCTTTTCGGGTTTGATCTCCCACAATTCCTTCAGTCCGATCCCGTACACCTGGGGATCGCGATCATCGGTCAAGTGAAAGCGTTTTTGAATCTGCTTGCCTAGATGGCCCCGGCAGCCCTCGGCGAAAAATGTGTACTTGGCCAGGAGTTCCATGCCGGGCTGGTGCGCCCCCGTGGGTTTTCCATCCTTGCCGATACCCATGTCGCCGGTGGCTGCCCCTTTGACACGGCCGCGTTCGTCGTACAAAACTTCGGCTGCCGCGAAGCCGGGAAATATCTCCACGCCCAAGGCTTCCGCTTGCGCCGCCAGCCACCGGCATACATTTCCCAGGCTTGTGACGTAGTTACCATGGTTCTGAAAGCAGGCGGGTAGCATCCAGTTGGGGGTTTTGAAGGAACGGGATTCGTTTAGGAATAGAAAACGGTCCTCGCTCACGGGCGTCACCAGCGGCGCGCCTTGCGCTTGCCAGTCCGGAAGCAGTTCGGCCAGGGCACGAGGATCCATCACCGCGCCGCTCAGAACATGGGCACCCACCTCGGACCCCTTCTCCAAAACGCACACACTGGTCTCATGCTTGTGCTCGGAGGCGAGTTGCTTGAGCCGGATGGCCGCCGCGAGACCGGCTGGCCCCGCTCCAACAATCACGACGTCGTACTCCATGGATTCGCGCTGTGCCACGCTGTGCTCCTTTTCTTGCGGGAAGGTTGGGCTGTTAGACTTTGCGATGTTATCGTCTTTTACCAAAGTGGCTACCAAGGTGGATGGCAAAGTGGATG
The DNA here is from genome assembly GCA_009693245.1 of Betaproteobacteria bacterium. Classification (NCBI taxonomy): domain Bacteria; kingdom Pseudomonadati; phylum Pseudomonadota; class Betaproteobacteria; species Betaproteobacteria bacterium. The sequence goes on from SHXO01000004.1 coordinate 22,930, forward strand.
GAAAAGTGGATAGGGAAGCGCGCGGGAAGTTGGTGCACGTGGAAAAATTCCGCATGCGGTGGGCGGATATGGATGCCCTGGGGCACATGAACAACACGGTGTATTTGCGCTGCCTGGAGCAGGCGCGCATCTCCTGGTTCGACAGCATGCAAGTGGATTACAGAACCCACGCCGAAGGTCCCGTGCTGGGAAGCATCGCCTGCCGCTATCGCATTCCTATCGTCTACCCGGCCAATCTGTGCATCACGCTTTATCTTGGAGCGGCGAGGAAGAGTAGCTTCCCGCTGATCAGCGAGATTTACGAGGAGTCCGACCCCGCGCGCATCTACGCGACCGCCGAAGCCATGATGGTATGGATTAACTTGAAGGAAGGAAAATCGCGCCCGCTTCCTGGGTGGTTGCGCACCCTCGCGGAACTGGAAAATTCATAGCTCGAATATTTGTCCGGTTATACCCAGACTGTCTTGCCCCAGCAGATAGAGATAAGCAGGCAACACCGAGATCAAGGGCGCGCGTTCCGTGGAGTGCTCGCCGGGGTGGGACTGGCCGCGCTGGGGCGAATCGATATTGCCCGGCACGATCATATTGGCGCGAAGGCTTGGGAGATGTTCCCACTCTTGCGCCAATATTCTGGTAAGAGACGCAAGAGCGCCTTTCGCGGCGGCGAACCCGCCCCAGAACGCCGCGGGATGGAGCCCGTGGGTTTCGCCGGTGAAGATGACGGATGCACTGGGCGCTGTCCGCAGAAGCCGCGCGCAAGCGCGTGTGAGCGACATGGGCGCGGCAAGATTGACTCTCAGCAAACGCATCCAGTCGTCCAGCCGCTGTTGTTCAATGGGGGCAGGCGGGAGCAACTCCGCGGCGCAGTGCACGATGCCCGACAAGCTTCCTAACTGCGATTCGATGCCCCCCGCCATTTGGTCGAATTCCCGGTCGGTGGCGTGCGCTAGATCAAGAGGCAGGATCATCGGCTCGGGATATTTCTCGCCGGTAATTCGATCATAGAGTCTTTCCAATTTGGCCGTATTCCTGCCATGCGCAATGACAGTCGCACCACAACGCGCCGCGCCAAGCGCAACGGTGTGCCCTAAACCTTGGCCTGCGCCCGTTATCAGGATGACGCGCCCGGCGAGCAAGTTGGGCGGTGCCTGGTAGGCGAGAAGGGATCTGGTCATGAATTATTCTCTAAGTTCTGCGCGCAGTAATGGGCTGCACGAAGCCCGCTGCGCACAGCCGCCTCGATGGTCGCGGGGTAATCGCTATGCACATAGTCTCCGGCGAGAAAGACGCCGGGAACGGGAGTGAAGGTTGAGGGTCGTTTGATGCCCACGGTGCACGCGAAGGTCGCGCGTTTTTCCGCGATGACGCGGTGCCATAGGGGCGCGGGTAGATGAGGAAAGGCGGTTCGCAGTTCGCCGTGAACCCGGCTCGCCAACTCGTCATGGGCGAGATCCTGATGGGATCCCGCGGCGGAGATCACCACGCCGAGGACTCCGGGTTGGTTGCATAGGCGGCCGCGATCGAATACCCACTGGCTGTAGGCCGCATACAATCCCACCATCGCCTTGGGTAGCCGGATGTTTTCCGGGTAGGCGAGATACACCGAATAGATGGGCCGGTATTGCAGCGCCGCGACTTGTGCCGCCATTTCCGAGAAAGCCGGGGTGTCTTCGATCAACGCACATAGATGCTGGGGTGCTACCGCCAGAATGCAGGCCTTGAAATGGGCGGCTCCGTCCCGCGTGCTTATCTCTATCGAATTGTCGTGGGACGCGATACGGGTAACCCGGTTGTTCAGCCGCACTTCACCGCCCGCCCTTGCTACGTATTGGACGGCGCCCTCCGGAAACAACCGCGACAGATCCGTGAGAGGAAGAAGGAGATCGCTGTTACTTGCTGGGAAACTAAAGGTGTCGCGCAAGACGTTGCAGAAGATTTGTGCGGAGGCCTCATCTGGCGCGGTGTTCAAGGCGGAAATGCACAGCGGGTGCCAGAGGTAGAGGTTCGCCGCGTGTGTTTGGTGGTGGGCGGCTAGCAAATGCGCGACGCTTACATCTTCATCCAATAGGAAGCGTCGTGACCGGAGAAACATGAGCATCCTGACAATACGAATCTTGTCCTTCGTGCCAATTCCCGATGCGGTGAGTAATCCCAGCGCGAGATTAATGGGCCAGGGTAGGCGTGGGGCGCGAAGGCGAAAGCCCGGGTGGATGCCAAGTTCAAGGGGGATGCGAAGCAGCTTTGGGTCTTCCATGGATTGGCCCACGATGGAAATGATCCGTTGCGTCTCGCCATAAGCGCCAATGAGAATGTGCAGGCCGTTGTCCAAATCGATACCGCCCGCTATCACGCGGCGTGCCCGCCCTCCTAGCGTGGCACCAGCTTCGAACACAATGGCAGGTAGGCCGCGCTCAGCCAGCGAGACGGCCGCGGCCATGCCCGCGTACCCCCCTCCGATGATCGCGACTTGCGCGGATCCCATATTCCGAGAGCGCTTTATGTGGAGGTGATCCAGGTTTTCCAGGCGATCCAGAATTTTCGCAATGGCGGGAGTGCCGTGCGCTCGCTCAGCACCTTACATCCGCCTTGCCGAATTTCGTCCAGCAAGGTGCGATAGATGTTGCCCATGATGAGGCTGGCGCGTTGTGACCGGCGGTCTTGGGCGCAAAGGCTTGATGCCGCACGCTCGTAATGAGAGATGGCGCGCGTGATTTGGTGCGAGATCAAACTTTTAAAAGCATCGGTTTCTCGGTAGAGCACGATATCGTCCACCTGGACACCGAACTGCTCCAAATCCTTCAAGGGAATGTAGACCCGGTTGCGGCCGATGTCCTCCCGGACGTCTCGAATGATATTAGTGAGTTGTAAGGCGATTCCCAACTGGCGGGCGAATTCGCGCGTGCTGGGATCCTTGTAACCGAAAATCTCGGCTGCAAGCAAGCCGACCACGCCAGCCACGCGATAACAGTAAATTTCCAGGGTTGCGAAATCCGGATAGCGGTTGTAGTCGAGATCCATTTGCATGCCGTCGATGATCTCGATCAAATGTGCAGATGGCAGTTTGAAAGCCGCCATGGCAGGTAGTAAGGCCTTTGCGACGGGGTGTTGCGGATTCCCCTCCAGCATATTGGCTATTTCGCTCCGCCACCATTGCAGTTTCTGGCGCGCGATGACAGGGTCTGAGCATTCGTCGACTACATCGTCGACTTCACGGCAAAAAGCGTAAAGGGCGTGGATGGCCAGGCGCTGCTCGTTGGGTAGAAAAAGAAAACTGTAGTAAAAACTCGATCCGCTGCGAAGAACGCGATTCTGGCAGTACTGGTCTGGGGTCATGAAGGCAAGCGAAATGAGAGCGCGGCGCGAAGGAGCATCACGGGCCAGTCCCACGCCTCGAGAACTGGGCGGCGCTTGAATACGTCGCCTTTGACTGCTTCCAATTTGTCCAATATGCGCCTTCCACCCTCTACGATCATGCGCAGTTCCAATCCCATTCTGCCCGGCAATTCATATCCAAGACTGGCACCGTCATTCAACATCGAGCGTGCCCTGGTAATTTGATATTGCATCAGGTCACGCCAGCCACCTTCAGTACTCGCATGGGCGATCTGATGCTCGGACACGCCAAAGCGGCTGATCTCATCCATCGGAATATAGATTCTGTCTTTGCGGTAATCGGCTTGCACGTCCTGCAGAAAGTTGATGAGTTGGAGGCTGGAGCAAATGCGATCCGAGTACTCTAAGAAACGCGGTTCTGTTCTGCCGAAAAGATGCAGTAGCAGCCTGCCAATGGGATCGGCGGAGCGGCGGCAATAGTCCATGACATCAGAAAAAGTTGCATAGCGTTTTTGCGTAACGTCCTGGGTGAAGGCGTCCAGAAGTTCGAAGAAAAGCTTAACGGGTAGCTGGTGCTCGGCGACCACCCGGGCCAGATCGCCAAACATGCCGCCGGATTTTGCCGCTTGCGATAGATTCCCCAATTGGACGCGGTACTGTGCAAGTTGTGCGAGCCGTGTCGCCGCATCCATATCACCTTCGTCGGCAATGTCGTCCGCGGAACGTGCAAAGCGGTAAATGGCATGCACCGGAAAACGCAGGCGTGCTGGCAGCAGGACCGATGCGACCGGGAAATTTTCATAATGGTTGGCGCTCGTGAACACCGCTCGAATATCCGCTTTATTCTCTCAAGCCACTAAGATGACAGGGAATTATGGTCCGCAGTGCGCTCAGGAACGCCTGGTGCGCGCGGTGGAAGTGTTGCAACGCATTATATTAGAATCGGTTTTGGGCGAAAGTGGCGAAATTGGTAGACGCACCAGATTTAGGTTCTGGCGCCGAAAGGCGTGAGAGTTCGAGTCTCTCCTTTCGCACCAGGGTGTATTGATCGTCCGTGTATCGATCGTCCCTGGGACGCAAGCGCTCTTTAGGGAACAACGCCCCTCAGGTAACAGAAAATGACATGGGACAGTGGTCCCGGAACGGTAAGGAACAGCCATGCAAGCAACACTTGAAACCATCAGTACCCTGGAACGGCGTCTCAAAGTGTCGCTCCCCATGCAGGATGTAAACAGCGAGGTCGATAGCCGGCTACGCCGGATGGCGCGTACAGCGAAAATACACGGCTTTCGTCCCGGCAAGGTTCCCTACAAACTCGTGCAGCAACAGTACGGCGGGCAAATTCGCCAGGAAGTGTTGGGCGATATCTTGCAGAAAACCTTTGGTGAGGCGGTTCGGCAAAAGAATTTACGAGTGGCTGGATTGCCCCGGTTCGAACCAAGCGCCGAGCCCAAGGGCGAAGAGACGTTCGAATATAGCGCGACGTTCGAAATCTATCCCGAGGTCAAAATCGGTGAGTTGACCAGTACCGGGATCAAACGACCGGTGTTGGCCGTTGGGGATTCCGAGATCGACAAGACCATCGAAGTTTTGCGTAAGCAACGAGTTACTTACCAGCCTGTGGAACGCGGCGCGGCCAAGGGGGACCGGGTATTGCTTGACTTCGAGGGCAAACGGGACGGCCAAACCTTCGAGGGCGCAACTGGCAAGGATCACATGGCCCTGATCGGCGAGAAGCGCTACATCGAAGCGTTCGAGGACAACCTAATTGGGCTTAAGAAGGGAGACCAAAAGAATTTTGAAGTGACTTTCCCCCCTGATTATCACTCTTCCGAGCTCGCCGGCAAGCAAGTGTCCTTTGACGTACAGATCAAGGGTGTGGACCAAGCCAATCTTCCTCCCTTGGATTCGGAGTTCGCTAAAGCCCTAGGTATTCCCGACGGCGATCAGGCGCGTTTGAGAGAGGATGTCAGGACAAATCTCACCCGCGAGGTCGAGTGGCGGATCCAAGCGCGAGTCAAGGACCAAGTAATGCGGGTACTGCATGATTCGGCCCAAATCGAGGTTCCCAAGAGTTTGGTGGAAATGGAAATTAACCGGCTGATGGGCGAAATGCGGGAAAACCTCAAATCTCGGGGCATGAAGCAGGATACCGACTTGCCGCTAGAGCTTTTCGAAAGCGATGCCAAGCGCCGGGTGACCCTTGGGTTGATTATTTCTGAGTTGGTGAGGACTCAGAATTTGCAGGCGAAACCGGAACAATTGAAAGAGTTAGTGGCGCAGCATGCGCAAAGCTACGAAAACCCTAGCGAAGTGGTTCAGTGGTACTACCAATCACCCGATAGATTGCGGGAGGTTGAGTCACTCGCATTGGAAAATAACGTGGTTCAATGGGTGCTCGGCGTGGCAAAGGCCGAGGACGTGACCGTCGAATTCGACGAGCTAATGGGGAATCGTACGTGATGACATATGGGCAGTTTCAGGAACCTAGGGGATTGGGTCTGGTCCCCATGGTGGTGGAGCAAAGCGGGCGTGGAGAGCGTGCCTATGACATCTACTCGCGGCTGTTGAAGGAGCGGGTCATTTTTCTGGTGGGGCCCGTGAACGAGGTATCGGCAAATCTGATCGTTGCCCAATTGCTATTTCTTGAGTCGGAGAATCCGGATAAGGACGTGTTCTTCTACATCAACTCGCCGGGAGGTTCTGTTTCGGCTGGCTTGGCGATCTACGACACCATGCAATTCATCAAACCTGCCGTCAGCACTTTGTGCATCGGGCAGGCAGCCAGCATGGGTGCGTTGCTCCTCGCCGCAGGCGCCAAGGACAAGCGCTTTTGCCTTCCAAACTCAAGGGTGATGATTCACCAACCCATGGGTGGCTATCAAGGGCAGGCCTCCGATATCGAAATCCACGCCAGAGAAATACTCTATCTACGCCAACGGCTTAATGAGATACTGGCGTCGCATACCGGGCAAGATATCAAGTCCATAGAGAAAGACACGGACCGAGACAATTTCATGGCGGCCGAGGAGGCGGTGAAATACGGGCTGGTCGATAAAGTACTATCGCGTCGCGACGTGGCAACCTAAGATTCGGCATTGAGCACGCGTTCGCTCTACAAAGTTGCCTGCGATACGACCATCACACAATCGGGAGGCCTAGCGCATGTCTGAGAAACCGGGGTCGGAGAAATTACTTTATTGCTCTTTCTGCGGAAAGAGCCAGCATGAAGTTCGCAAGTTGATCGCGGGCCCTTCGGTATTCATTTGCGACGAATGTATCGAGCTTTGCAACGATATCATCCGCGAAGAGAGCCAGAGCGATACCACGGCGAAGGCGGGCAAATCGGATTTGCCAGTACCACAGGAAATCCAGAATATTCTCGACCAGTATGTAATCGGCCAAGCACACGCCAAGAAAATTCTCTCGGTGGCGGTGTACAACCATTACAAGCGATTGAAGAATCTCGGGAAGAAAGACGAGATCGAGCTATCCAAGAGCAACATTTTGCTCATTGGACCCACGGGGTCCGGGAAAACGCTGCTGGCCCAAACATTGGCGCGCTTGCTGAATGTACCCTTCGTGATGGCGGACGCGACAACATTGACAGAGGCGGGCTACGTTGGAGAAGATGTCGAGAACATTATCCAGAAGCTGCTTCAAAAGTGCGACTACGACGTTGAGAAAGCGCAAAGAGGGATCGTCTATATAGACGAAATCGACAAGATTTCCCGCAAGTCGGAGAACCCTTCCATTACCCGGGATGTATCTGGCGAAGGCGTGCAGCAAGCTCTGCTAAAGCTCATCGAGGGGACCATCGCCTCGGTTCCGCCCCAAGGGGGCCGTAAGCACCCCAACCAAGAGTTCGTGCAGGTCGATACCACCAACATCCTTTTTGTGTGCGGCGGCGCCTTCGATGGCTTGGACCGCATCATCCGCAACCGCTCGGACAAGGGCGGGATCGGATTCGGGGCGCAGGTACGCAGCAAGGATAGCCGTAAGGACATCGGCATTGTGCTAAAGGATGTCGAACCAGAGGATCTCATCAAGTATGGGCTCATCCCAGAGTTCGTGGGGAGGTTGCCCGTGGTGGCCACGCTCGACGAACTGGACGAGGAAGCGTTGATTCAAATCTTGACCGAGCCCAAGAATGCCTTGCTCAAACAATTCCAGAAACTTTTTGCCATGGAAGGTGTCGAGCTGGAGGTGCGCGGGGAGGCGCTGAAGGCCATCGCCCGTAAAGCCCTTGCTCGCAAGACCGGCGCGCGCGGGCTTCGGTCCATTCTCGAACATTCGTTGCTTGACACCATGTTCGATTTGCCGTCGTCGAAGAACGTCAGGAAGGCGGTGATCGACGAGGGTACTATTGTCAGCGACGTGAAGCCATTGCTGATCTATGCGGACCAACCCAAGGTGGCGGGCTCCGCGTAAAAGCCGCTATTAGGGTACAAAGGCATTGGATTCCCCGCCGCGTTGCAATACCGATATTCCTCCCCAATCTACAACTTGGCCGATACGGGCCTAACCAGGTGAAAGTGAATGTCTAACCAAGAATCCTATTCGGATGCGGTCACGTTACCTCTACTTCCTCTACGGGACGTCGTGGTATTTCCGCACATGGTCATCCCTTTGTTCGTGGGTAGGCCGAAGTCCATCAAGGCGCTGGAGACCGCCATGGAGGCAGGGAAGAGCATTCTGCTAGTGGCGCAAAAATCCGCGGCGAAGGACGAGCCCTCCGAGGAAGATCTATATTCCACTGGCACTATCTCCAATATCCTGCAGATGCTGAAACTGCCAGATGGTACGGTGAAGGTGTTGGTGGAAGGCGTACAGCGAGCCAGGGTGCGTCTTGTGCACGATCTACGTACTCATTACGCCGCTGAGGCGGTCCCCGTCCATGGCTCCATAGGCGAGGGTACGGAACTAGAAGCCATGCGCCGGGCAATGATTGCGCAGTTCGACCAATACGTAAAGCTCAACAAGAAAATTCCACCCGAGATATTGACCTCCCTCGCGAGCATCGACGAGGCTGGCCGCCTAGGGGACACGGTGGCGGCGCATCTCCCCTTGAAGTTAGACCAGAAACAGCAAGTCTTGGAAATGCTTGACGTGCGCCACCGTTTGGAGCATCTGCTTTCGTTGATGGAAACCGAGCTCGATATTCTTCAAGTAGAAAAACGCATCCGCGGGCGGGTGAAGAAGCAGATGGAGAAGAGCCAGCGCGAGTATTACCTCAATGAGCAAGTCAAGGCCATTCAAAAGGAGTTGGGAGATCTCGAGGAAGGCGCGGATTTGGAAGAAATGGAGAAGCGCATCCGAACCGCTCACATGCCCAAGGAAGCGCGACTGAAGGCTGAGTCGGAGCTGAAGAAACTGAAGCTCATGTCTCCCATGTCCGCGGAAGCGACCGTGGTTAGAAACTACATCGAGACCCTGATTGGTTTGCCGTGGAAGAAAAAGAGCAAGATCAATTCGGATCTATCCCATGCGGAGCGGATTCTCAACGAAGACCATTATGGGCTGGACAAGGTCAAGGAGCGAATTGTCGAGTACCTCGCGGTCCAGCAAAGAGTCGATAAGGTGAAAGCGCCGATACTTTGCCTCGTGGGTCCTCCGGGAGTCGGCAAGACCTCCCTCGGCCAATCAATCGCCCGTGCGACCAATAGGAAATTTAGCCGGATGTCATTGGGCGGCGTGCGTGACGAAGCCGAGATACGGGGACACCGCCGTACGTACATCGGGTCCATGCCCGGCAAGATATTGCAGAACCTTTCAAAAGTGAGCGTGCGCAATCCCCTGTTCCTGCTCGACGAAGTGGATAAGATGGGCATGGATTTCCGGGGGGATCCATCTTCGGCTCTGCTAGAGGTGCTGGATCCGGAACAAAACAGCACTTTCGTGGATCATTACGTCGAGGTGGAGTACGACTTGTCCGACGTGATGTTCGTGGCGACCGCCAATACCATGAATATTCCGCCGGCACTACTGGATCGCATGGAGGTGATCCGTCTTTCCGGTTATACGGAAGACGAGAAAGTAAACATCGCCCTACGGCATCTGATTCAGAAGCAGTTGAAAAACCATGGTCTGAAGCCCGAGGAAATTTCTATTTCAGAGAGCGCCGTTCGCGACATCGTTCGCTACCACACCCGGGAGGCGGGCGTGCGCGCCCTCGAAAGAGATTTGTCCAAGATATGTCGTAAGGTAGTGAAGGCGCTGGTCATGCATAAGCGCCAGCGCAAGACGGCCGTGTCGGCGAAGAATCTCGAATCCTATTTGGGCGTGCGCCGGTACTCCTATGGCATCGCGGAGAAGAACAACCAAATCGGGCAAGTTACTGGGTTGGCTTGGACCGAAGTGGGCGGAGAGCTGCTGACTATCGAGAGCGCGGTGATGTCTGGTAAGGGCAAGGTGGTCTCGACCGGAAAACTGGGTGAAGTGATGCAGGAGTCTATCCAGGCCGCGATGACGGTCGTTAGAAGCCGGTCGGAGCGCTTGGGTATTCTCGAGGACTTTTATCAGAAGAACGATATCCACATTCATCTTCCCGAGGGCGCGACACCGAAGGACGGGCCCAGCGCCGGAATCGGCATTTGCACGGCCATGGTGTCCGTGCTGACCGGTATTCCCGTGCGGGCCGACGTGGCGATGACGGGGGAAATTACACTGCGCGGCGAGGTATTGCCCATCGGCGGATTGAAGGAAAAACTACTTGCCGCACATCGCGGCGGCATAAAGGTAGTCCTCATTCCAGAGGAAAACACCAAGGACTTGGCGGAGATTCCTGAAAACATCAAGAACCGCCTGGATATTCATCCAGTTAAATGGTTTGACCAAGTCCTGGAACTCGCGCTGGAACGAAAGCCGGTGCCTCTGCCGGAGAAAAAAGAATCAGTGGCCTTACCGCCCGCCGCGGTCGAGAATCCTGCCCCCGCGTTCAAGCACTGATCCAAGACGGCGGCCGAGAAATCACATTGTCATGATGTCTCAGCCAAGCGACTACTCTCATGAGATGGTTGCTCCTTACCGCGTTTCGCTTGACACACTATTTTCACGCTTGATATAAAACCGCGGTTGCGATTAAGAAGCAAGCCGCTTATGCGCCGAGGGCGCGGGAAGGGGAGTTCGGGGGTTGGGCCAAAAGGATGTTCGAAGTCACAGCTAATCTCACTAATTCATAACGAAAGGGGACGCACATGAATAAACAAGATCTGATAGAAACGATCGCGAAACAAGCCGACATTTCCAAGGCGGCGGCGGGTAGGGCGCTAGATGCCGCCATTGCAGGCATTAGGCAGTCCTTGAAGAAAGGCGGTATGGTCACCCTCGTGGGATTCGGGACATTTCATGTCGGCAAAAGAGCGGCGCGTGCCGGCCGTAATCCACAAACAGGTGCCGCCATCAAGATCAAAGCAGCGAAGGTTGTGAAGTTCAGGGCTGGAAAAGCGCTGAAGGACGCTGTAAACTAGCAGGTCTTCAGTTCGGTGTAATGCACTCAGGATAATTTTGGTGGTAGGAATCCGGGGTGCTTAGCTCAGTTGGTAGAGCGTCGCCCTTACAAGGCGAATGTCGGGAGTTCGAGCCTCCCAGCACCCACCAGCAGGACTGATAGGGAGTGGTAGTTCAGTCGGTTAGAATACCGGCCTGTCACGCCGGGGGTCGCGGGTTCGAGTCCCGTCCACTCCGCCAGCATCACAAAAAAGGCGAACGCAAGTTCGCCTTTTTTGTTTAGACGCATTGATACTTAACCCAAGCCAGCTATTTCATCTCACACGCCCCGCGGGGGAAAGGACCAGCTCGATGTTTGATTTTGTCGCAAACCGAAAACGGATTGTTCAGATCGTTATCGCGCTGATCATGCTGCCCTTCGCGTTCTTCGGAATCGACTTTTACTCTCGCGGCGTGGATAAGAGCGATCAAGTGGCGGTTGTGGGCGGCGCGGGCATTACTTCTAGCGAGTTCGGCCGGGCATTGCGCGAGCGCCAAGAGCAAGTCCGGCAGATGATGCAAGGCAAGGCGAGCTCTGAGATTCTGAATAGCCCCGAGATCAAGAACCAAGTGGTGGAGCAACTGATCGAGGAACGCCTGATGCTGGCGAGCGCGGACAAAACGAGATTGGGGGTGTCGGACTCGCGGCTTCGCGACATGATTCAGAGAATCCCCGCCTTCAAGAACGACGTGACGGGAAAATTTTCCAAGGAGCGCTACGAGCTGCTGCTTCAAACGAGGGGCATCGATCCAAGTACGTTCGAGGCGGGTCTGCGTAGCGATGCAGTGATTTCTCAAGTGCGGGGGTCGGTGGCTTCCACTGGATTTTTGCCTAGGACAATCGCCGGGCGTCTTGCCAAAATTCGCGGGCAACAGCGCGAAGTGAGTCAAGTGATCGTTTCTCCGATGAGTTTCCTGGCGCAAGTGAAACTGGCGGATGACGAGGCTAAGCAATACTACGATAACACGCCCACGGCCTATACTTTGCCGGAACGAGCGCGCGTGGAATATGTGGTGCTATCCTTGGAGGCGATGCAAAAGCAAGTATCGGTCAAGGAAGAGGATATTCGAAAGTACTACCAGGAAAATGCTTTACAGTTCGAGCAGCCTGAAGAAAGACGCGCCCGGCATATTCTCTTCGCCGTGGACGCGAAGGCCAGCGAAGAGGTTAGATCCAAAGCCAAGTCCCAAGCGGCGGCCTTGCTCGCCACGGCGAGGAAAGAAGGGGTTGATTTCGCGGAATTGGCCAAGAAGAATTCACAGGATCCCGGTTCCGCGCCGGAAGGGGGCGATCTGGGGTTTTTCGCGAAAGGGCGCATGGCCAAACCTTTTGATGAAGCGGTGTTTGCCATGAAGGCCGGAGAAATCGTGGGGCCTGTGGAAACTCAGTATGGATACCACATGATTCGGCTGGAAGAAATCAAAGCGGGTAAACGCCAGGCTTTGGAGGAGGTGCGCGCGAATATCGAGGAGGAAGTAAAGAAGAACGCGGCGAACCGGGAGTTTGCCGAAAAGGCCGAACAGCTCAGCACCCTAGTCTACGAACAGTCTGACAGTCTCAAGACCGCGTCCGAAACACTCAAGCTGGCTATTGACCAAAGTGGATGGGTGACGCGGGACCGTGCGGAAATACCCGTGTTGAACAACGAGAAATTGCTCAAGGCTATTTTTTCGGAGGAGGCTGTCAAGAACAAGCGCAACACCGAAGCGGTGGAGGTAGCGCCCAGTACTATCGTGTCGGCGAGAATCGTGGAACATATTCCACCCGCGCGGCAGCCCTATGAGGTGGTCAAGGAAATAATCGTGGAGCAACTCAAAGCCAAGAAAGCGGCGGAGTTGGCAAGGAAGGATGGAGAAGAGAAACTGGCGCGCTTGAAGAAGGGCGAGTCAATCTCACTGCCGTGGTCCCCCGCTCAGGCCATTTCGCGCGAAAAGACGCAAGGCCTCTCGCCGGAAGCTGCGCAAGTGGTTTTTCAGGCTGACGCCTCGAAGTTGCCCGCCTACGCCGGATTTGGCGGCGGGGACGGGCGTTACGTGCTCTTTCGTGTGAGCAACGTGACGGACTCCGCCGAGACGAACGAGGAAGCCGACCAGGCCCTGGCCAAGCAGGTTGCATCCATGCTGGCTCGCGAAGCCCAAGCGGCTCGTGTACAAAGCCTAAGGACAAAGTCCAAGGTTAAGATCAATAAGGACCGTTTCGAAAAAGGTTAAGGCGAGGTAGGGCGGCCCGCCCCATTCGAGCGGGGTTGCTCTATTCACCGAGGGCGCCGGCGAATGCGGTCACGTGGAATCCGCAGTCCACGTGCAGAACCTCCCCTGTGATACCGGAGGAGAGATCCGCCAAAAGGAATGCGGCGGCGTTTCCAACATCGTCGATGCTGGTATTACGCCTTAATGGATTGGCCTTTTCAGTCACCGCGAGCATTTTTCCAAATCCGCTTATTCCCGCCGCGGCCAGGGTCTTGATGGGCCCTGCCGATATCGCGTTGACCCGAATTCCGCGTGGTCCCAAGCTAAAGGCCATGTAACGGGTATTGGCCTCGAGGCTCGCTTTGGCCAAGCCCATCACGTTGTAGTTTGGCATGGCGCGTTCGGCCCCCAAGTAGGTCAGAGAGATGAGCGAAGCCTTGCGTCCCTCCATCATGGGCAGCGCCGCGCGCGCAAGCGCGGTAAAGCTGTAGGAGCTGACATCATGGGCGACACGAAAGGCCTCGCGCGTGGTGCCTTCAACGAAGTCCGCTGCCAGAGCTTCGCGCGGCGCGAAAGCGATGGAGTGCACGAGCCCGTCGAGCTCATCCCAGCTCTGGCTCAAGTCCGAGAATAAGGCGGCGATTTCTTCGTCCAGCGCCACATCGCAAGGAAACACCAAGGATGATTCGAACTCCGACGCGAGTTCCAGGACACGGTCTCGCACGCGTTCGCCTTGGTAGGTGAAGGCAAGGTGCGCGCCCTCACGGCGGGCGGCTTGGGCAATGCCGTAAGCGATAGAGCGGTTGCTCAATAAACCGGTAATCAGAATTTTCTTATCGTTGAGAAATCCCATGGATGGCTCCCGTTGAAGGCGCGTCGATTATAGCCAATAGGCTATTGGCATACCGGTCTATGGAGCTTCCGATTCTCTATCACTGGCCCACTTTCCGGTACACTCGAACCACCATGAACATACGATCAGTATGCCTTGCGCTGACTGCGTTGCTTGGGGCCTGTGAGGGGCCTTGGAACAACCCCTATCCGGCGGTGGAGAGCGGCCAGAATATTTTCTACTCGACATTCTCCGAGCGGCCCAAGCACTTGGATCCGGTGCAATCGTATTCCGAGAATGAATATTTGTTCATTGCGCAGATCTACACCCCGCCGCTTCAATACCACTACTTAAAACGGCCCTACGAGTTGATTCCCTTTGCTGCGGAATCCGTGCCGCAACCGCGTTACTTCGATATCAATGATCGCGAGTTGCCCAAGGATGCCAGTGCACGTGACATCGCCTACAGCTTGTATGAGATCAAGATCAAGCCTGGCATGCATTACCAGCCGCATCCGGCGTTCGCATTGGATCCTTCTGGCCGACCTAAATATCTGGCGTTATCTGAAGCAGCCCTGGCGGACGTGCACGAGCTGCGAGATTTCAAGGATATGGGCTCCAGGGAGGTGGTGGCGGAAGATTTCGTCTACCAGATCAAACGCCTTGCCCATCCGCGCCTGCATTCCCCGATCTTCGGTTTGATGAGCGAGTACATTGCCGGCCTGAACGAATACGCGCAAATCTTGAAGAAGGACGCAAAAGGGCTTGCCACCCATGAGTACTTGGATCTTAAGCGTCATGCGCTGAGCGGGGCCTATGCCACGGATCGATATACCTACAAGATTAGGGTCAAGGGTAAATATCCTCAGTTCGTCTATTGGCTGGCCATGCCGTTCTTCGCGCCCGTTCCCGAGGAAGCGGACCGGTTCTATTCACAAGCTGGCATGGCGGAACGCAATTTGAATTTCGACTGGTATCCCGTGGGAAGCGGACCCTATATGCTGTCGGTGAACAATCCTAACCGCCAGATGGTGATGGAGCGCAATCCCAATTATTTCGTGGAGGCCTATCCTTCGGAAGGCGAGCCGGAGGACATCACCTCAGGTATGCTGGCCGACGCGGGCAAGCCCATGCCTTTCATCGGCAAGGTGATTTACAGCCTAGAAAAGGAGGCGATCCCAGGCTGGAACAAGTTTCTGCAAGGCTATTACGACAGCTCGGGGATTTCTTCCGATAACTTCGATCGCGTGATCGAGATTTCCGGCATGGGCGACGCCCAGTTGACGGAAGAAATGCAGATGCAGGGCATCGAACTTCGCACCGCGGTGGCGCCATCCATCAGCTATTACGGATTCAACATGCTCGATCCAGTGGTGGGGGGCGACGCGGGATCCGCGCGCAAGCTTCGGCAAGCCATATCCATTGCCTTCGACATCGAGGAATACATCGCCATTTTCATGAATGGGCGTGGCGTCGCCGGGCAAGGCCCCATCGCGCCGGGAATCATCGGATACTTGGAGGGGCAGGCGGGGATGAATCCCATCGTCTACCAATGGCGTAACAACGAACCGCAACGCCGTTCGCTCAATGAGGCTAAACAGCTATTGACCGAGGCAGGGTACCGCAATGGGATAGATGCGCGCTCGGGAAAACCGCTAACTTTGCATTTCGATACCACATTGGTCGGCGCGCAAGGCAAACCGATGGTGGATTGGTTGGTTAAGCAGTTCAAGAAGATCGATATCGAACTCGTGGTGCGCAATACGGACTACAACCGCTTTCAAGAAAAAATGCGTAAGGGCATCGCGCAGATCTATCGATGGGGATGGAACGCCGATTATCCTGACCCGGAGAATTTTCTGTTCTTACTATACGGCCCGCAAGGTAAGGTGAAAGCGAGCGGGCAGAATGCCTCCAACTATGCGAATCCGGAATACGACCGTTTGTTCGAGCAGATGCGCGAACTGGAGAACGGGACCGAGCGCAAAGCCGTGGTGGACAAAATGCTCGCCATCGCGCGGCGCGATTCGCCTTGGATCTGGGGATTGCATCCCAAGGAGTACGGGTTGGCACATAAGTGGATCGCCAATCGCAAGCCTAATAAGATGGCCAACAACAGCCTCAAATATCTACGTGTGGACGCCCGGCAGCGCGATGTCATGCGCGAGCGGTGGAATCGTCCCGTCCTTTGGCCCGCAATGTTGCTTGCTTGCGTACTCGCGGCGGTGGCCATTCCTGGAGCCGCCCTATACCGCCGCCGGGAGCGGGCCGCGGCGCTAGGGGCAGTGTAGCGCGATGCTCGCCTACCTAATCCGCCGGGTTCTTTACGCAATTCCCGTTTTAATCGGGGTGAATCTATTTACCTTCGCGCTGTTTTTTTACGTGAACTCTCCGGATGACATGGCCCAGATGCAATTGGGCCAAAAGCGCGTCACGCCGGAAGCCATAGAAAAGTGGAAAGCCGAGCGCGGCTACAACAAACCCATGTTCGTGAATGCCGGGGCGAAGGGTTCCAAGAAACTCACCGATACGGTGTTTTTTCAGAAATCCGCCAGCTTGTTTTATTTCGATTTCGGTACTTCCGATGACGGGCGCGATATTGGATACGAGATCGAGCAGCGCATGTGGCCCAGTCTTGCGATTGCGTTGCCGAGTTTCCTCGCGGGATTGGCCTGCTACATCAGCGGTGCGCTGATCCTCGCTTTCTTTCGGGCAACCCAATTGGATTTCTGGGGCGTCGTACTGTGCGTGGCGGCCATGTCGGTCTCCGGATTGTTCTACATCATTGGCGGCCAATGGCTAGTCAGCAAGCTATGGCATTGGGTACCCATCTCAGGTTATGCCGGTGGCGCTGAAAGCTGGCGCTTCGTCCTGCTGCCCGTGCTGATTGGTGTGGCCGGGGGGGCCGGGGCGAGCGCCAGACTCTATCGCACCATCTTCTTGGAAGAGATGGGTAAGGACTATGTGCGCACCGCGCGGGCGAAAGGATTGTCCGAGGCGAAGGTGCTGTTTGGTCACGTGCTGCGCAATGGCATGATACCCATACTCACAGGGGTGGTAGTGGCGATCCCAAGCCTGTTCATCGGCAGCTTGGTCATGGAATCCTTCTTCGGCATCCCCGGCCTGGGAAGTTACACCATCGACGCGATCCAGTCGCAGGACTTTCAGATCGTACGCTCCATGGTATTTCTAGGTTCGTTCCTGTACATCCTCGGCCTGATCTTGACGGATATTTCATACACCCTCGCGGATCCGCGGGTGAGGCTGCGCTGATGCCTTTCAAGCCCGTATTTCTTTGGACGGACGTACTAGTCTACGTGCTGTTGATATCGGCCGTGGTCTTCATCGTATCCGTGAGGCGCCGCGAGCATCTCCTGGCGCCTTGGCGCAAGGTGGCGCGAAGTCCTTATGGGATGTGCGCCTTGGTCGTCTTATTGTGTTTCCTATTGGTTGGCCTCTTGGATTCATTGCATTTTCGCGCGCGCCTGGACAGCAAGGATAACCAAGGCCGCGCCAATTACGCGGCCAAAGTGCTGAGCATGCTTGACGTGCTTGCAACGCCTCTACGCGCCCGTACCGAGAAAACCTATTCGGAGCCCCTCGCGGTGTATTCCTTCGCCAAGGAGACCGTCACCAAGGCCGATGGTACGCAATCTCGCGAGTTTCCAAGATTGCGGCACGCGGGGACGCATCTTAGCAATCCGCTGGAGCAACGCTACTCCGACATATCCCGCCGTGTCATGGGAGGGGTTGGATTGGCAGCCGGGCTATGGATCGCGTTTTCCATGCTGGCCGCGACATGGATTGCTCAAAACCGGAACGCTTCGTTTGGAACGACCGTCACTCAGATGATCCGAGGTGAATCGGGAATCCCTTGGCGTGCCATGCTCATCACGCTTGGTTTGCTCTTGTTGGTGGTCTGTCCTGTCTTGATGTTGAGTGCGCGCTACCACGTATTTGGCACCGATAAGGTAGGCCAGGATGTGCTTTATCAAACGCTCAAGAGCATACGCACGGGCTTGGTCATCGGCACGCTCACCACGCTCATCGTCTTGCCTTTTGCCTTGGCTCTTGGCGTCATGGCGGGATACTTACGCGGCTGGGTGGACGATATTATTCAGTACGTTTACACCACGCTTAATTCGATTCCTGGGGTCTTGCTCATCGCAGCCTCGGTGCTGTTGAGCCAGGTCTGGATGGACCGGCATCCCGAATTATTCGAAACGCTCACCGAACGGGCGGACGTGCGGCTGCTGCTCCTATGTGTCATCCTCGGCATCACCTCTTGGACGGGGTTATGCCGCCTCCTCAGGGGCGAGGCCTTGAAGCTGCGCGAGTCCGATTACGTCCAGGCCGCGCACGCCCTGGGAGTGAGCCACTGGCGTGTCATGGTACGGCATCTGTTACCCAATCTCATGCACATCGTTCTAATTTCCATCGTGATGGATTTCAGCGGATTGGTGCTGGCCGAAGCAGTACTGTCCTATGTGGGCGTCGGTGTGGATCCATCCATGATCAGCTTCGGAACGATGATCAACAATGCGAGATTGGAGTTGGCCCGCGAGCCCGCGGTGTGGTGGTCCCTTGCCGCGGCATTCATATTCATGTTCCTGCTCGTGCTGTCCGCCAATTTGTTTGCCGACTCCGTACGAGACGCCTTCGATCCGCGCATGCGCTCCGGGTGGTCATTGCCGTTCAGGCGCCGCTTGGCGCTGGCTGCGCCGCCGCGATGAGCGCGCCGCTGCTTGAGGTTCGAGATCTTGTCACCTGGATCGATACAGGCGCGGCACCGCTGCGAGCGGTGGATGGCGTTTCCTTCATTATCGAGGCCGCCGAAACCTTCGCATTGCTGGGGGAATCCGGTTGCGGTAAGTCGATGACCGCGCTGTCCCTCATGCGCTTGCTGCCCGATGCGGCCCGCATCGTTTCGGGCCAGGTACGCCTTAACGGGCACGATATCTTGGCTTTACCGGAATCCGCCATGCGCGCCGTGCGGGGCGATCGCATGGCGATGATTTTTCAGGAACCTGCCGCGAGCTTGAATGCAGTGATGACCGTAGGAGCGCAGATTGACGAAGTGCTCCAACAACACACGCCATTGCGCGGGGCCGCGGCGCGTACCCGGTGCATCGAGCTGCTAGATGCGGTGGGTATTCCGGATGCCGCGAAGCGCATGGAGGAATACCCTTTCCAAATGTCTGGCGGCATGAAGCAGCGTGTCATGATTGCCATGGCGCTCGCCTGCGACCCTAGCCTGTTGGTGGCCGATGAGCCCACCACTGCGTTGGACGTTACCATTCAGGCGCAGGTGCTCGAGTTGCTCCGCGGCAAGCAAAGCGAGCGCGGCATGGCGGTCTTGCTCATCACCCACGATCTCGGTGTAGTGGCGGAAATGGCGCATCGCGTGGGGGTTATGTACGCTGGCGAGCTGGTTGAGATCGCATCGCGCGAAACATTTTTCAGCCGTCCCGCTCATCCCTATTCCCGCAAACTTTTCGAGGCAGTGCCGCGGGGAGGAGGGCGAGGCGGAGCGCTGGCCGTGATTGCGGGCGTGGTGCCGCGCTTGACGCAGGTATTCGCTGGTTGCCGCTTCGCGGACCGCTGCGAGCACGTGATGCCCCATTGCCAGACCTCGCCACCACCTTGGGCCGAATTGGAAGATGGCCAGCGCGTGCGGTGTCATCTTCCTTTCGAGGGGAAAGCGCTTGCCCATGGCGAAGTGGCGGTAGGTAATACCTCGCAAGATAGCGATGGCACACCCCTGTTAAAGGTCAAGGATCTGAAGATCCATTTTCCTATTCGCAAGGGCGTACTGCGTTCGGTGGCAGGTTATGTTCGCGCGGTGGACGGCGTCAGTCTCGATATTCCTTCCCACCGTACCTTGGCCCTTGTCGGAGAGTCCGGGTGCGGAAAAACGACTCTTGGCAAGGGATTGCTGCGGCTCTACCCGTTGACTGGTGGCAGCATCGAATTCGCGGGCAGCGAATTGAGTGCGTTGTCCTATGAGGCCATGCGTAAGCACCGCAAGGCGCTTCAGATAATTTTTCAAGATCCCTACAGCTCGCTCAACCCGCGCATGCGGGTGATGGACATAGTGCAAGAGGGGATGCACGCACTCGGCATTGGAGGAGATGCGCGAGAGCGCGAGCGGCTCGTGGACATGCTTCTCGAACAGGTGGGTTTGTCGCCTGAAATGCGTTATCGCTATCCCCATGAATTCTCCGGCGGGCAGCGCCAGCGCATTGCCATCGCGCGCGCGCTGGCGGTGGAACCTAAATTGATTGTGTGCGACGAACCCACCTCTGCCTTGGACGTATCGGTGCAGGCGCAGATCCTGAATTTATTGCGGGACCTTCAACAGCGATTGGGCTTGGCCTATTTGTTCATCACACACAACATCTCCGTGGTGGATTATCTGGCCCACCACGTGGCTGTGATGTACCTGGGCCGCATCGTCGAGACGGGAACGGTAGAGGAAGTGTTGAGGGCGCCCAAACATCCTTACACGCAGGCATTGCTATCGGCCGTCCCGCGCATCGATACGGCTACGAAACGCGAGGTGGTGCGCCTTCATGGCGAATTGCCCTCGCCCAGTAATCCGCCCCAAGGATGTCATTTCGCCCCTCGCTGCCCGAAGGTGGTGGAGGAGTGCCGGATGCGCTATCCCGGCGCCGTGAAGATGACACCCACACATATCGTCAAATGTCACCTATACGGCGGGGAGGCGAGCTAGCTCATCGCCAGTTTCTGGCCGCGGGCCCGGTGCGGGCCCACCACGAGCAGTTGGCCTGCCCGCACGGTGTTCGCTTTTAGCCGGTTCCAGGACTTTAATTGCGCCACGCTAACCGCGTGCTTGCGCGCGATGGCGAACAGCGTTTCGCCACGCTTCACCCGGTACAGTCCTTTCCTTCTTGGCGTTACGACGCTATTGGCCGGTGCGAAGTCCGCGTGATCGGCATGCGTGGGTAAGGCGGTGGCTCGAGCCGGATTTCTCGCCGGCACCAGCAGCAGTTGCCCAGGGCGCAAGCGCGATTTCGCGGTGAGCCCGTTGGCCTCGCGCAAGAGTTCGACGCTGACATCATACTTTTGCGCGACGTTGGGAAGCCGTTCTTTTCGTTGCACCCGGTGGGATTGCCAAGTAACCAAGGGTCGTTCGAAGTTTTCCAGGTTCTCGTGAAAAACTCCAGCCTTATCCGCTGGGACCAAAAGCTGTTTTCCCGCGCCTGGTAGGATCACGGGGCGGCTGTGAGCGGGATTCAGGTAACGAAATTCCTCGACAGACATGTTGGCGAGTTTCGCCGCAAGCTTGACGTCGATCTGTCCTGGCACCTTCACGGTGGTGAAATAAGGTTGGTTGGGAACGGACTCGATGGTAAATCCGAAGGCTTCGGGATCGGAAATGAGATTCTTAACCGCTTGCAACTTGGGAAGGTAATTGCGTGTTTCCGCGGGCATTGTCAGGTTGGCGTAGTCCGTGGGTTTACCGGCCGTGCGGTTCTTGGCCACGGCTCGCGCCACGGCTCCCTCCCCCCAGTTATAGGCCGCCAGTGCCAGTTGCCAATCGCCGAACAGTGCGTGCAGCGTCTGCAAGTAGTCCAGCGCGGCGCGGGTGGCATCGAGCACGTCACGCCTTCCGTCGTACCAAAAATTCTGCTTGAGGCCGTAGCGTTTTCCTGTTGAAGGAATGAACTGCCACATGCCGGCCGCCTTCATACGAGAGTCCGCGCGGGGGTTGTAGGCGCTTTCCACCATGGGAAGCAGGGCAATTTCCATCGGCATACCGCGCTTCTCGATCTCGGCGACGATGAAGAACAAATAACGCCGGCTGCGGTCGATCATGCGTGCCATGTAGTCGGGCCGGTCGGAATACCAGTCCTTGTGTTTTTCAACCAACGGCCCCTCGATTTCCGGCATCTGGAAACCTTGGCGGATGCGGCCCCAGACATCGGAGGCTTCCTCCTCCGAGATCTGCGCCGGGTTCAGCATGCGCGGCGCCGCAATCTCCGCCGGGGTCATCAGGTTCGGCATGAAAGCGGGCGCTGGCAAGAAATCCGGCTTCGGCGCGGCTGGCACCTCGGTAGTAAAGACAGGCCGGTCTGGAGCTAGGGCGGCTCCTGGAGGAAACACCGTTCCATCCACGGCATGGGCGACTGGAACAATTAAGCAGAGAAATGATGCGAGGGAAAATGCAAAAAAAAGGGAGGTTGTTGTTCTCATGCGACGCCGGTATAGGTAATTGGGAACAATGTTAACTGATAATTCCACAGTTAGGCAATAAGTTAGGATGTTTTCCTAAGGCGAATATTGAATATTGACTCTTACTGAGCAAGGGACGCGCCCAATACCTTGCATGGATAGATTTTTCGCATTGCGCTATAACATGGGCCCGCCGCCGGGGACGACGCAAGACGCGCACGGCGGGAGTTGTTTTTAGATGCCGGACAGGCGAATATCCGCGCTTGGGTTTTTCCAATGGAAACTCTCTATGTTCAATGAATCTTCGGACAATAACCTGAGTCAGTGGTTATCCACCCCATTGGGCCAGTATCTGTTGAAGTCCGAGCAGGCGTGCATCGATCACGAGGTGGCGGACGTCTTCGGATTTCACTCCCTTCAACTGGGCCTGCCAGCGGTGGACTTCCTAAGGAGCAACCGGATTCCCTATCGCCACCACCTGGATCCAGCGGGCGGGGCCGAAATCAACGCAAGCTTCGAAGCATTGCCTTTGCTTTCTCAAAGCGTCGATTTGGTGGTGATGCCCCACGTATTGGAGTTCAGTTCCAACCCGCACGAAGTGTTGCGCGAGGTAACGCGTGTGCTCATGCCAGACGGACATTTGGTCATTACTGGGTTCAACCCGTGGAGCCTATGGGGCTTGCGCCAGATGTTAGAATCCAATATGGCTCGCTATCCTTGGTGCGGCGATTTCATCAACTTGCCGCGCCTGAAAGATTGGACGAAGCTATTAGGAGTCGAGCTGGCCGCGGGTCGCATGCGCTGTTACCTGCCCCCCGTACGGCGGGAGGAGTGGTTGCAGCGCTTTGGATTCCTGGATGCCGCGGGGGACCGCTGGTGGCCTTTCATGGGAGGCGTCTACGTGCTCCATGGTATCAAGCGAGTGCACGGCATGCGCTTGATCATGCCCAAGTGGAAGCGCTCTGTGCTAAAGAGCAAAGCGCTCGCCGCTGTCCCGCGGCGGGTGGGCGGAGCCTCGATGACTCAAAAAGACGCACCGGAGCGAAACCGGTGAGCGAGGCTACCGACATATTTACCGATGGCGCTTGTAAAGGAAATCCAGGTCCTGGTGGTTGGGGCGTCATGCTGGTTCACGGCGAGAACACACGCGAGCTATACGGAGGAGAAGCCAAGACCACCAATAACCGCATGGAGCTCACTGCCGTCATTCAAGGGCTCTCGGCGCTCAAGGGGCGTTGCCGGGTTTGGATACACACCGATTCGCAGTACGTGCAGCTAGGCATAACGCAGTGGATTCACAACTGGAAGCGGCGGGGCTGGCGGACGGCGGATAACAAGCCAGTCAAGAACGAAGACCTGTGGAGGCAGCTCGATGAACTTGCCGCAAGCCACGATATCAAGTGGATCTGGGTGAAAGGGCACGCGGGCCACGCCGGAAATGAACGCGCGGACCAGTTAGCGAACTTGGGCGTGGAATCGCTGAACGCATGAATACACTGCGCCAAGTCGTGCTCGATACGGAGACCACGGGTCTGGAGGTGTCCCAGGGCCATCGCATTATCGAATTGGCCGCCGTGGAGGTCATCAATCGCCGCCTCACCGGTAACACCTTTCAGCGTTATGTGAATCCCGATCGCGAGATCGACGCTGGTGCGCGTGACGTTCACGGCATCAGCATCGAATTTCTTCAGGACAAACCGCGGTTCAAGGATGTCGCCGGGGAGCTCATCGAATTTATCCGTGGCACTGAGTTGGTCATACACAATGCGCCCTTCGACGTGGGATTTCTCAATGCGGAACTCGCCCTGGCCGGCCGGGGCGGCCTCAAGGATTACTGCGGTAAGGTGACCGATACGCTGCGTATAGCGAAGGACCTCAATCCAGGCAAGCGCGCGAACCTCGATGCCTTGTGCGAGCGCTACCAAGTCGGCAACTCGCATCGCACCGTGCACGGTGCCCTACTGGACGCGCGGCTGTTAGCCGAAGTCTTTCTTGCCATGACCAGGGGGCAGGACTCCCTGGTGATGGACGTCGTGGCACCTTCCGCCGGAGAGGCGACGGAGCTTGCGGCCCGCGCGAACCTAAATCTAGCTCTTATCGCCGCTACCCAGGACGAACTACACGCTCACGAGCGGATGCTCGACGATATCGAGAAGGGGCGCAAAGCCCCCAGCCTATGGCGCAAACTCGGTCCTCAAACCGTGGAGGTCTCCGGCGAAGCTTGAGCGAGGCGTTTGCGAACACGCTCGTTCGCCGCTTGAAGAGGCGTCACTCCGGTGTTGCGTGCTTCTCGCAAGACATCGGCGGTGATCCGCCGAATGCGCTCTACCGCCAGGAGCACCGCTCGTGGCGAATCGTCGATGCTTTCCTGGTGAAAATCGATGACGCCGCCAGCGTTGGCGAGATAGTCCGGAACATAAAGAATGCCTCGCGCATGCAGCTGTTGCGCGTGTTCAGGGCGCGAAAGCTGGTTGTTGGCCCCGCCGCATACCACGCGTGTCTTTAGGCTGGGCAAGGTAGCGTCGTTCAGAATACCGCCCAGGGCGCAAGGCGCGAATATATCGGCCTCCTGGCGGTAAATGTCCTCGGGAGGAACCACCGCCGCCTGCCAGTCGTGCGCGGCTTTCGCGGCACGCCCGGAATCCGTGTCGCATACCACGAGCTGCGCACCTTGTGCCCAAAGAAGCTCGCATAAGGGGCCGCCAACGTTTCCCAGCCCTTGTACCGCGACACGCAAGCCGCGGCAGTCCGTGCGGCCGTGGACGTGTTCGATGGCTGCCAGCATGGCGTAATACACGCCATGGGCGGTGACTCCCAAGGGCTGTTGCGCGGATTGCGTGGCGGCCGCGGTATGGGTGGTGACTTGGCGCATCAGCGCCAAGTCGGCCAAGCTTGTACCCACGTCGTCGGCGATGAGGTAGCGCCCGCCAAGATCCTCGACCGCACGTCCCATCGCGCGCAGAAGTTCAGGTGTTTTATCGCGTGACGGGTCTCCAATGATCACGGACTTCCCCCCGCCGTGGGGAAGATCGCAGATCGCGGACTTATACGTCATCCCGCGCGACAGGCGCAGAGCATCCGCGAGAGCGCCGGCGTCGCTGGCGTAAGCGCGCATCCGGCAACCGCCGAAAGCGGGGCCCAATGTCGTATCGTGGATGGCGATGATGGCCTTGAGCCCGCTGCGTGCGTCATGGACGTGGATCACGCGTTCGTGGCCGTCGTAGTCAGGATGGCTGAACACTATCGAGCCCGGATAGCCGTCACGGCCAAACACAACTCCGCGAACAATATCTGTGCGGCGATATGCGCGGTGTTGGTGGTGCTGTCGTATTGCGGGGCCACTTCCACCACGTCCGCTCCCGCGAGATCGATTCCGTTCATGCCACGTACGATGGCGAGCGCTTCGCGCGAGGTCAATCCGCCCACTTCGGGCATGCCGGTTCCCGGCAGCAAAAGCGGGATCCAGGCAATCCACGTCGAAGGAAAGATAGACCTGACCCTGACCTACCACCTCGCGAGCCTTGGCGATGACGGTGCTCAATCCCATCTCCACCATCTCCTCGGCGTGAATGACCGTCATCCCCGATTCGTGGGAAAACTCCCACAGGTACTCTGCTCCACCGCGAATGCCGATCTGAATGGTGCGCGCGGGATCCAGCACGCCATCCAACACCGCTTGGCGAAAGGGACCGCCATGATGAAGCTTCGAACCCTCGTAGACACCACCTGTGTCGCAATGGGCGTCCAAGTGAACCATTCCCAAGGGCCGCTGGCGGCCCAAGGCGCGCAAGATCGAGTAACTGATGGAGTGATCCCCTCCGATGGCGAGTGGGATCGCATTACTCGCATGCACGGCGCTGAAAAACGCTTCAATGTCATCGTGGCAAGAAGCCAGATCGAAGCGGCTGCGAAAAAGAACATCGCCCACATCCGCCGCCCGAATTTCCGTGACGGGTGCCGCGCGCAGCACGTGTTCGTAGGGCCCGATACGTTCCACCGCTCGCACTGCGCGCGGTCCCAAACGGGCGCCCGCCCGGTTGGTCACGCCCAGGTCCATGGGTACGCCTATCACGGCCACATCAAGACCCGTTATAGAATTTCCTTGAACCGCTTGGGGGATGTAAGGCAGGCCAAGAAAGGTGGCAGGATCGGCGAAGGGCAGCTTGCGTTTGTCGCCGTTCAGAAATTGCGCATCGGCCACCCGCTTGAACTCGGGATCGAATAATTCTCCGCCCTTTCCCCCGGCATAGCGGGCGCGCAGTTCGCCGAGAGTTTTCTTATCCGTCGCCTTCTAGCGAAACTTGACTCCTACGCTCGGATCGCCCGGCAGGCCATGGTACTGCACGTTGATGGCGAGCCCAGGTCTTGGGGTGCCGCCGGGAAAAAACGCGCCCACGCTGATGCGGTCGTTCATCTGGATGCGCTGGCCGTTGTCGGCAAGATTCTTGGCCAGCCATTGAAGGGCCGCGATGGGATTGCCCAGTATTTCGCTGCCGCGGGCGCGGCCCAACTCGTTATCCTCATGGTCACGCATGACCACCACCATGCTGGCTAACCCGTCCAGAAATTCTTGCGTCACTTGCACGGGAATTGGCGCGCCCAATATGCCCATGCGAGTCCCCATGTTCGTGGCCACCAAGTTCAAGGCAGTCACGGTCTGGCCGGGGCCAAACATGAGGTCGGACAATTCTATGAAGGGCACGATATGTGAAAGGTGCGAAAGAACTTCCAGCGGTGTGCGGGCGTCGTGCAGGTTGTAGTCCTTGACTACCATGATCAAGTCGGCCGCGAATTGAGGACGCGCGCCGAAATCCCACCCGACCGTCGCCCCGTTGTTCAAGAACATTTTTTCGTACAGAAAGCCGCGTTGAGGTTCGCCAGTCTGGTATTGGGCCCGTACCCTATCGCTGGTGAAGGCAGCCTTGTATCCGGTCATGACCCCCATGCTTCGCCCGATTTCGGCGGCTATGAGGCCCTGGGCACAATAGGCATCGTCCATGTCGCGCAGCCGCGACAGGGAGTCGATGGGAGTTTTATTGGTGTAGGCCGCGACTATGACTTGAACTTCCAGGTAAGTGGGGCACGCCGGGCGGGCGGTAACGGAAGAGCCAAGTAAGCCCGCCAAAGCCACTAAGGCCAAAATCTTCCGGCATCGTTCAAATCGCATGATCAACCTCCTGGTGCGCTGGCAACCAGAGCCCTGGCGCCGAGATTTGGGGACTCACGCCGGGACATCGGCGTCGGCAAGGGAATCTGTAGTGAGTATTTTGACTAGACTTCGCTTCAATGGGAGAGGGCGGGAAGCACGGTGGCGCTGCACTCCCCGAAGCCGATGCGTGCGAAGCCCTTGCGCTCGCACCAGCCCCGCAGAATGACTCGGTCCGCGTCCTCCAAAAAGGTGCGCGCCTCGCCATTCTCTAACTTCACCGGCTGTTTGCCGCCATGGGTGATCTCCAACAATGAGCCCAGTTCTTCGAGCGAGGGCCCGGATTGCGTCCCACTGCCCAACAGATCGCCTGGATGCAGATCGCATCCGTTGACCGTGTGGTGGGCGACCAATTGCGCCACGGTCCAGTAGGAATGCTTGAAACTCGTTCGAGACAGCCGGGTGGCTTGATGTTTCGCCGCGCGCATCTTTTCCGTTTCCAACCAGGCCTCGAGCTGAAGATCGATGGCGCCGAAGTCACGGTTATCCGCGGAATCGAGGTAGGGCAGGGGTTGGGGATCTTGCTCTGGCCGGGTCCACGCGAGACGGTAAGGAACCAAGGCCTCCAGTGTCACGATCCACGGTGAAACCGTGGTGGCAAAACTCTTGGCCAGAAAAGGCCCCAAGGGTTGGTATTCCCAAGCCTGGATATCCCTTGCCGACCAATCGTTGAGCAGGCAAAGGCCGAAGACGTGGCGTTCGGCTTCAGCGATGGGTACGGGCTGCCCCCACTCATTGCCGCAACCGACGTAGATTCCCACCTCCAATTCGTAGTCCAGCCGCTTGGAGGGGCCGAAGCTGGGTTTGTCCGCGCCTGGAGGCATGGTCTGGCCGCGAGGACGATGGAAATCTCGTCCGGCCACGCGCAGGGACGAGCCGCGCCCGTGATATCCAATGGGGACCCACTTGTAATTGGGCAGCAAGGGGTTGTCCGGGCGCATGAGTCTGCCGGCGTTGGTGGCGTGATGGATGGACGCATAGAAGTCCGTGTAGTCTCCCACGCTCGCGGGAAGGGCGTGTTCCGCCTCCGCTTGTTCGATCATGCATGCGCGCAGCTTGCCCGCGTGAGCGGATCCCACGCGCAGGGCCAGCGAGAGTGCCCGGCGCAAGGCGGACCAGGCTTGCGGCCCCATCGAGAAGAATCCGTTGAGCGTTCCGTGGCTGCATTGAACGGCCGCCCGCGCCTCCACGCCAGAGAACACGCCCGCATGCGCGGCAGCCTTCAAATCGAGAATCTCCCGTCCGATTGCCACGCCGCCGCGGAAATCTTCGTTACTGCCTTTGCGCCGGAATACTCCAAAGGGAAGGTTTTGAAGGGGGAAATCGCAACCGGGCTCGTTGGCGGATTCGACCCAGCTTCTAAGGTTTGCATCGTGCGTTTCGTTGGTTTTGAACATCGTAGGTGGCGCGAAAGTATGTTTTCTCGCGTTTAGTCTAACCTCTGCGGGCGGGGTCGAAGTGCTTGCGCAGCCCTTGCCAGCTGTGGTGATAGTTTGTCTGTAACTGAGGTGACTCCATGGCGGCCCGTGTGGGCCGAATCGCATGGCGGGTCTCGAACATGAAGGCCATCGTATCGCGAATGTATTGAGGCTTGCTGGTGTCCGCGGCGGAGCCTTTCTCGAAGGTTTCCGCATCGGGCCCGTGCCCGCTCATGCAATTGTGCAGGCTGGCGCCCCCTGGCTTGAAACCTTGCGCCTTGGCGTCGTAGACACCGTGAATGAGGCCCATGAACTCGCTCGCGATATTGCGATGGAACCAGGGCGGGCGAAAGGTGTTTTCCATGGCGAGAATACGCGGCGGAAAGACGACGAAATCGGTCATGCCCACGCCTGGCGTATCGCTTGGAGATTGCAGTACCAGGAAGATCGAGGGGTCGGGATGATCGAAACTGGTGGAGCCCATCACATTGAAGCGCCGCAGGTCATATTTGTAGGGCACATGATTGCCATGCCATGCGACGACGTCCAGCGGTGAACGATCGATGCGGGCGGTCCACAAATTTCCCATGAACTTGGCTGTTAGATTGAAATCCCCCTCCTGGTCTTCGTAGCACGCGGTGGGTGAGAGAAAATCGCGCGGGTTGGCGAGCCCGTTGGAACCGATGGGGCCTAGATCAGGTAATCGAAATGGCGCGCCAAAATTTTCGCAAACATAGCCGCGTGCCTCCGCTTCCAGGAGATCTACTCGAAACCGAATTCCCCGGGGAATGACCACGATTTCCTGGGGCTGCACATCGATCATGCCCAGCTCCGTGGCGAAGCGCAATCCTCCCGATTGTGGAACCACCAGCATTTCGCCGTCGGCGTTGTAAAAAAACCGGCCGGCCATGGAGCGGTTGATGGCGTAGAGATGAATCCCGCATCCTGTCTGCGTGTGCGGATCCCCGTTGCCCGCCATGGTCATCATGCCGTCGACGAAGTCCGCCGGTTTCGTGGCCAGCGGTAGTGGATCCCAGCGCAATCGATTAGGGGGCGCCGAAAGCCCGGAGAAATCGCTAGTCCAGCGCGCGTTATCGATGCGCTCGAAGGGCAGGTGCTTGGCCGCGGGGATGATGCGATAGAGCCAAGTGCGCCGGTTTCCGGCGCGAGGTGCGCTGAAGGCGGTTCCCGATATTTGCTCGGCATACAAGCCGTAGGGGCACTTCCGCGGAGAGTTTTGGCCAACAGGCAGGGCGCCGGGCAGAGCCTCGCAGGCGAATTCGTTTCCGAAGCCAGATTGATAGTTAAGTCTGGCAGGGGCTTCCATGGTCATGATCTTGGGATTCCGCGATTAATCTTCGGCTGTCTTATCGTGTATTGTGCATCACGCGCTGGACATCACATAGCTCTCCCTCGCACCCGCGCATATCAACCGGAGATACACATTGATCAAGTTCTATTTCAACGCGGCCCCCAATCCCATGAAAGTCGCGCTGTTCCTGGAGGAGGCAGGGCTCGAATACATGCCCATTCCCATCGATACGAGAAAGGGAGAGCAGTTCAATCCCGAGTACGTGGCGATCAACCCCAACGCCAAGGTTCCCGCCATCCTTGATGGCGATGCCGTCGTGTTCGACAGCAATGCCATCCTGCTTTACTTGGCTGATAAGACCAAGCGCTTTCTACCACCGGACAATGACCGCGCCGAGGTGCGAGGGCAGCTGCTTTCCTGGCTGATGTTCGTGGCCAGCGGTATTGGCCCCTACTCAGGCCAGGCCGTGCATTTTCGCAATTACGCACCCGAGCCCAAGGAGTACGCCCTCAACCGTTACGATTTTGAAGCTGAGCGCCACTGGAAGATCATCGATGAGCGCCTAGGAAAGGGGCGCTACATGCTGGGGAATACCTATACGATAGCCGACATGGCGGTCTGGGGGTGGGCGCGCTTGGTACCTCTGGTGCTGGGTGGTGAAGAAAATTGGGCCAAGCTCCCCAACCTTAAACGGCTGCTGGCCGAAATCAATGGACGCCCCGCCGTGGCGAGAGTGGAAGAGTTGAAACGCAAACACACCTTCAAGGCTGAAATGGATGTGGATGCGCGGCGTTTCATGTTTCCGCAGTTGGCCAGACTGGAAAAAGTCTAGGCGAAAAAGCGCGGCGCCCTTTCATGGGCCATGCGACAGCCTCTGCTTCGTTAGCGCATTTAGCGCGCGGTGAAGCTGGCAGTCGGCGAGATCTGGCACGTGTGGCAAATTCGCTGGCGAACCCGGCTCGGGGCGATGCGGAGCGGGCGAATCCAATCCGCAGACTACGCGGGGACCAGCGGCCGCTTCGCTTTGCAACCAGAAGTTTCCGCGGGCAATGCTCTGGGCCGTGGCCTCGCTGCCGCCTGGTGGAGCTTGATCCACGACCTGGTCGGGTGTGACGCCTTGCTTATCGATGGAGCGGCCGCTGGGCGTGTAGTAGTGGGCGGTAGTGAGTTTCAATGCGCCCCCGTCACCCAACGGGAGTATGGTTTGAATGGACCCTTTGCCGTAGGTGCGCGTGCCAAGCACGATGGCGCGCCCATGATCTTGCAGGGCACCGGCCACGATCTCCGAGGCCGATGCTGACCGGTGGTTGACCAGAACGACCAGAGGAACGGACTTCATGGCCTGGGGGCTGGATTGGGCTTTCGCGGGGTAATCGCGCTTGGAATCCTCCGACATGCCGCTGGTGGATACCACCAAGGTTCCGCCGGCTAGGAAGGTCCCGGCAACGGCGACGGCCGCGTTCAGATTACCGCCGAGATTGTCGCGCAGATCGAGGACGATTCCTTCGAAGCCCTGGGACGACTCCGACATCTTCTCCAAGGCGAGCGCCATCTCCTCCGGTGTGCGCTGGTGAAATTGCGATAGATGCAGGTAGGCGGTACGAGGCGCGATGAGTCCCGCGCGCACGCTGGGGTCTTGGATCTGCTCGCGGTCTAGCGCCAGGGTTCGGGGCACGGGATCACCCGCGCGCAGAAACGTTAAGGTGAGGGAGGTACTGGGCGTGCCGCGTGTGTGGCGGACCGCTTGTTCGAACGTCATCCGCGCTACGCTGGTGTCGTCGAGGTGGGTGACTAGATCCCCGGGCAGGAGTCCAGCGCGATGAGCGGGAGTATTTTCAAGGACCAAGACAATGCGAGAAAATTCGCCTTCCTTACGCATCTCAATGCCTATCCCGCCATATTTTCCTTGCACTTCCTGCTGCAATTTCCGGTAGGCATCCGCGTCCAGGTAGGCGCAATAAGGATCCAAACCTTTCAACAGTCCGTTCACGGCATCGGTGAAAAGTTTGCCATCCTCCACGGGCTTGACGTACTTGGAATCGATCAAATTCAAAATTTTTTCAAGCCGCGGTAGCACTGACTCCATTGGAGTCGTTTGCGCCGCCGAGCCCGCGCAGGCAGCACAGGCAAGCAACGCGGAAAGGAGGATTCTGGTCATCGCTTCTCCTAATTCAGGCCCCATACTTCGCGGGCGGTGTCCACCACCAATTGCAATTTAGCACGCTGCTCTTCGGCCTCGATGTCGTTACCGTGTACGGTGCTGGAAAATCCGCATTGAGGGGAGAGGCACAAATTCTCAAGCGGAGCGAAGCGGGCCGCCTCATCGATCCGGCGCTTGATCGCATCCTTCGATTCGAGATTTCCCAACTTGGTGCTCACCAAGCCGAGCACCACGAATTTATTCTTGGGCAGGAAGCGTAGTGGTGAGAAATCGCCCGAACGGGCATCGTCGTACTCCAGGAAATAGCCGTCAATGTTCATTTCCGAGAGGAGTACCTGGGCCACGGGTTCGTATCCACCTTCCGCGGCCCAGCCGCTCTTGAAATTGCCACGGCACAGATGCATGCACACGATCATGTCTTTGGGGCGCTCGGAGATGGCGGCGTTGATGAGGCGGGCGTAGCGGCGGGGTAGTTCGTCTGGGTCGTCGCCGCGCTGGCGTGCGCCCGCCCGCATTTTCTCGTCGCACAGATAGGCAAGATTGGTGTCGTCCATTTGAATGTATCGGCATCCCGCATCCGCGAGACTCTTAAGCTCGGAGCGGTAGGCGCCCGCCACGTCGGCGTAGAACGCATCCAGATCGGGATAGGCTTCCTTGCTAATGGCGTTACGCCCGCCGCGAAAGTGCAACATGGTGGGGGAGGGGATGGTCACCTTAGGGGTGAGCGCGGTTGTGGATTTGAGATACTGGAAGTCGGCGAGTTGAATGGGATTGGCATGCCGAATTTTTCCGGTCACATGCATGACCGGAGGGGAAAAATTCACGGTCCCGGCGCTGCTGCGAAAACTGACTGCGATGCCGCCCTTGGTTTCCACGCCGGCCAGTTGTTCCAGAAAATCTATATGGAAATAGGTGCGGCGAAATTCTCCATCGGTAATGCCTTGGAAGCCGAGATCTTCCTGAAAGCGGACGATCTCGGAAATTGCGCTATCCTCCTCTTGGCGTAGCGCCTCCTTAGTGATCTTCCCCTCCTTATACTGGGCGCGTACGCCGAGCAAGGACCGAGGCCGCAGAAAGCTCCCCACGTGATCGGCGCGGAAGGGTGCTTGGGTACGAAGTGTCATGGAATTCTCCCGAGGTGGCTATCGGTGCGCTTGCTCAGCGCCGGGGTTTGCCGTTACGCTGCGCGCACGTGGAAAGGATTGCGTAATGATCGAGATCAAAAAAATTGCCGGAGCCTTGGGTGCGGAAATCGCGGGAGCCGACCTCTCTCGCCCGCTGTCGCGCGAGATTATCACGCAGATCCGGCAAGCATTTCTCGATCATTTAGTCATCTTCTTTCGTAACCAAACGCTCACGCCCGGCCAGTTTCTCGGCTTTGCTCAAAGCATGGGGCAACCCGTCGAGTATCCCTTTGTAAAGGGATTGCCGGACTATCCGGTCATCATCGAAGTGAAGAAGCTGGAGCACGAGCGCACCAACTTTGGGGGTATCTGGCACAGCGACACCGCTTACCTGGAGCACCCGCCTAAAGGATCCATGCTGCTGGCGCGCGAGGTGCCGCCAGCGGGCGGGGATACTTTGTTTGCCAATCAATATATCGCCTACGAAGCGCTTTCCCCGGGCCTGCGCCGGGTCCTCGAAGGGCTAACCGCCGTCAACACCTCGGCCAAGGCGGATGTTTCTCGCACGCGAGAAGACCGCATGCGCAGCGATGCGCGCGATGATGCCAGGCAAGAGTACGTAGCCGAACATCCTGTGGTGCGCGTGCATTCCGAGACGGGCCGCAAAGCGCTTTACGTCAACATCGCGCACACGCAGCGCTTTCGAGATATGACCGAGGAGGAGAGCGCTCCGCTCTTGGCGTACCTGTTTGCCCACCAGACCAAGCCGGAATTTACTTGCCGTTTTCAGTGGGAGGCGGGCTCGTTGGCTTTTTGGGACAATCGCTGCGCACAACACAATCCGGTCAATGACTACCACGGCCACCGGCGTGTGATGCACCGAATCACTTTGGCGGGGTAGCTGGCAAAATTTATCGGCATACTCCTTGCGTTTCCAGTCCTACTTGGTTTTCCTTCTTGTGAGCGTTGCATTTTGACGTTCGCAATCCCAGGGAAACGCATTAATAGGAAGGGAGAGCGCCGTGGGTATTTTGGTATTGGGCAGCGCGTTACTCGAAGGTTTCGCATTGCTTCAAATTCTTAACGGCGGGAATGACGTCTTTTGGCGGGTGGCGGCGATGGCGTTGCCGTTCCTTGCATACTTTCTGTTATTGAAATCCAAGGAGCAAGTGCCGGTTGTAGAAGCCGCCGCGCATGAAGCGCCTAACGACTTGGAGCGCAAGCTCGCCGCGCTGGCCTCTTGTCCCAGTGTTGCAAACAAGATCATCGCTGCCGATGAACTCATGCGCCGCGGCCGCCATGCCGATGCCGTGCCCTTGTACCAAAGCGCCTTGACGGGTATTTATGCGAACGAACCGGACTTCATGTTCAAGCTCGCGCAAGCGCACATCGAAGCCAACGATCCGGCTGGCGCGAGCGCTTGTGTTGCGCGGCTCACGCGCGATCATGCACGCTACCGGCCCGAGGAAACTCGTTTGCTGCACGCTCGCATATTAGAAGGCCAGGGAAATATCCACGCGGCTTTGTCGGAGTACGACGGCCTCGCATCGGCCTACGTGGGATTGGAAGCCCGCTGCCGCTTCGGTCTTCTGCTCATGCGAGAAGGCGATATCGACCGCGCCCACCAGGTGTTCAATTTAATGGTCCGAGATGCGGAAACTTCTGCCTACGCCATGCGCGTGTAGCATCAGTGGTTGCGCGTTGCGACCCATTGCCAAGCGCGCCTGCGCGCCAAGCTCTCGCCTCGTTAGCGGTGCGTGCCTAGTTCGCTGTCCAGCGGATAGATAGGGCGGCGTATCTTCCTGTAATCGAACATCGCCCAGTCGGAGGACCCGACTCCGATACTGTCGCAGAACACGTGTCCCTTGGCGATGGGTAGAAATACTGGCCGAAAATACATTCTCGACTTCAGTAGTAGAAACCGCATGCGTGCCGGATCGATTCCAACGCTTGTGAACACGCCGAGGTCCCAAGGTTCCTGATTGCGCTCTGTCACTACAATCCGCACCGCGCCCGTATCCAACACCACCGTCTTTCCCATGAAACACCGCATGCCGTGAAATTGCGGGCCGGTGATGGTGTACTCGCCATCGGAGATGGCTCTCACGGTCCCGGATAGCTCCAAAGGTTCACCCTTGACCTTGATCGAAGGCATATCCATCTTGCCCCCGATCTTCACCGTAACCTTTGCCCCAGGGCCTGCTTCAATCATGCGCGCCACGGCTTTTTCATCGCGCACCGGACCCACGGCAATGCCCGTGAGTCCTTGGCGAAGGGCCTCCTTCAGCACATACATGGTGTCTTGGGTTGCGCCCGAGGCGCAGTTATCGGCGTGATCCAAAAGGAGGATGGGGCCGCCGTTTTCGTCCGCGAGTTTCTTGGCGCGCGCGATCGCCGCCACCATGGGTTCACCGCGATAGATGAAGGCCTCCCTGTGCTGCCAGGCCACATCTAGAATAGCCTTGCACGCGGACTGCGCGGCTTGCAAATTGCCATTCGAAACGGTCACGGCACTTAGGCCCGCGTCATGAATGTCGGCCTGCTGAAATCCACCAAAGGCCGTCGCGGCGAGTAGCCCTGCTTTTTCCGCGGCACGCGCGGCGTCCACACAGTCCTTCATGGGACTCTCGCCTGTGTTCTGTTTCAGGGTTTGCGCCAGCAGGGGGACATTGCCCCAAGCCATGACGGGGTTTAGCTCGCCCTTCAAATGACGCAACAATATGCTGCCAGCCAGGTGCCCGGCCTCGTATTGATCGACATGTGGATAGGTCTTGTAGCCCGCGATCACTGTACAGTTGCTTACCATGCGTTCGGTAAGGTTGGCGTGCAAGTCCAGCGAGACGGCAATGGGAACCTTAGGCGCGACGGCGCGGATTTTTTCCAGTAACGTGCCCTCACCATCATCGGTGCGCTCCGCCACCACCATGGCCCCGTGCAAGTCTAGAAACACCGCATCACATCCGGCCGATACCGCCTCGCAAATGGCATAGCAGATGCGATCGTAAGCCTTAGGATCCACCGGGCCGCTAGGGTTGGCCCAGGCCGCGATGGGCGTGACTATTTGTGCACCGGCCCCCTCCGCCAAATCTAGAAACGCCGCCATGGGCAGCCGCGTCCCTTTCATAGCCTTGTAGGCGGCCTCGCCAAGATAGGGTCCGTCGTGGCCACCGAACACCTCCCACGGTGTGGCCACCGGGGAGAAGGTGTTCGTTTCATGTTGCATCTGGGCGATAACGAATCTCATGGGGGCGATAGGCGTGAGGTGTTAGGTGTGCGGGGCGAGCGGTGAAGAGTTTTACGCCTCACGCCTCACCCAAGTTGTTTCAGTGCATCCGCCACCGTACCCACGATTTGATCGATTTGGGCTTTCTCGACAATGAGGGGCGGCGAGAACGCCAGCGTATCGCCCGTGGTCCGGATGAGGACGCCCTTTTCCCAGCAGCGGGTGAATATGCTCATCGCCCGCGCCGTGGGCTTGCCTGCGATCGGTTCCAGTTCGACTCCCGCCACCATGCCGATATTGCGAACGTCGGTCACGTGGGGTAGGCCCTTCAGGGCATGCACCGCGTCTTCCAGATAAGGTGCGAGCGATGCGGCGCGCTCGAATAGCTTTTCCTCTTTCAACAGATCCATGGTGGCGATAGCCGCGGCCGAGGCCAGAGGATGCCCGGAGTAGGTGTAACCGTGATAGAACTCGATGCCGTCGGGGCCGTCCATGAATGCGTCGTAGATCTCCTTGCGCACGATCACGCCTCCCATGGGAACGGCGGCGTTGGTGACACCCTTGGCGAAGGTGATCATGTCTGGGACCACGCCAAAGGTCTGGGAACCGAAGGCACTACCAGTGCGGCCGAAACCTGTGATGACTTCATCGAAGATCAGCAAGATGCCGTGCTTGTCGCAGATCTGGCGCAGGCGTTGTAGATAACCCTTGGGCGGTATGAGCACACCGGTGGAGCCCGCCATGGGTTCCACGATCACCGCCGCGATGTTGGAGGCATCGTGCAGCGGAATCAACCGGTTCTCCAATTCGTCCGCCAGGTGGGCACCGTGTTCAGGCTGGCCGCGAGAGTAAGCATTCTCCCTGGGAAGATGAGTGTGCGGCAGGTGATCCACATTAGGCAGCAGGCTAGAGTTGAATACTTTGCGGTTGGCCGTCATGCCCCCCACGGAAATACCCCCAAATCCCACGCCGTGATAACCGCGTTCCCGGCCGATCAGCATGCGCCGGCTGGCCTCGCCCGTGGCACGGTGGTACGCCAGGGCGATTTTTAATGCCGTGTCCACGGCTTCCGAGCCGGAGTTGGTGAAAAAGACTTGGGTCATTCCCTTCGGGGCGATGGAAACGATGCGCTCCGCCGCGATGAATGGCATGGGGCTATGGAGCTGGAAACCCGTGGCGTAGTCCAGACTCTCCGCTTGTTTCTTGATGGCCTCCACGATGGGTGCTCTGCAATGCCCCGCGTTCACGGCCCACAAACCCGCGATGCCATCGAGTATCTGGCGTCCGTTGTGGTCGGTGTAATGCATGTCTTTCGCCGCCACCAGCAGGCGGGGAGCGGCCTTGAATTGGCGGTTGGCGGTGAAAGGTATCCATAGGGGCGTGAGGTTGAGTTGAGCGAGTAGATCTTGTTCTCGGGTTCCCATGGCGGTATCTCCTGATTGGGGGGCGAACGAGGGAGAGGGGAAAGGACAGGCCTGAGATTATAGACCCTGGCCGTTGCATGTCGTATCAATACCGGCTGCGGTGATTGAATCGCTTTCTCGAAGGGAATGTCCGATCCGTGAAGTAAGGCCGGCGGTTGCCCGGCCGGCGCCAATCCCGTAAGCTTCGCCGAATATGATGAGAGGATCATGGATTTAAATTACAACGCTGAAGAACTCGCTTTTCGCGAGCAAGTTTCCGCCTTCGTGCGGGCCAACCTACCTGGCGATATTTCTCGCAAGGTGCTGGAGCACAAGCGCCTGGGGAAAGAGGATTACGTCCGCTGGCAGAAAGTTCTGTACAAGCAGGGCTGGATCGCGCCCGCCTGGCCAAGAGAATTCGGGGGGTGCGCGTGGAATCCCGTCGAGAGGCACATTTTCGATGAGGTGTGCGCCGAGGCGGGCGCGCCGCCCGTGGTCGCCTTCGGAGTCCACATGGTGGCGCCTGTCATCATGGCCTTCGGCAATGCCGCGCAGAAGAATTACTACCTTCCCAGAATTGCGTCGAGCGAAGATTTCTGGTGCCAAGGGTATTCCGAACCTGGTTCAGGTTCTGATCTGGCGTCCTTGAAAACTCGTGCCGTGCGAAAAGGGGATCATTACATCGTCAGCGGCCAGAAGACTTGGACCACCATGGCCCACTGGGCCGACAAAATCTTCTGTCTGGTTCGTACATCGAGCGATGGCAAAAAACAGGAAGGCATCTCCTTCTTGCTCATCGACATGCATTCGCCCGGCGTAACCGTGCGGCCCATTATCATGTTCGACGGCGAACACGAAGTGAACGAGGTATTTTTCGACGACGTCGAGGTTCCAGTGGGAAATTTGATCGGCGAAGAAGGGCGCGGCTGGACATACGCCAAGTTCCTGCTCTCCCACGAGCGCACGGGTATCGCGGCGGTGGGGCGCTCGAAGCGCGAACTGCGTTTACTCAAGAATATCGCGGCCCAAGAATACGGGCACGACTCGATGGGCGATACGCGCTTCCGCGACAAGATCGCACGGCTGGAAATCGACATATGGGCGTTGGAAATCACCGTGCTGCGTGTGCTGGCTGCCGAAACGCAGGGCCGCCCGCCCGGTCCCGAAGCCTCCATCCTCAAGATCAAGGGCACGGAGATTCAGCAGGCCCTCACGGAATTGATGATGGATGCCGTGGGTTACATGGGCTTGCCGCACCTTCCCATGTCATGGGGAGATCACTGGCTTGGGGATTACGTAGGGCCGGAATACGCCGCGCCTCTCGCCACGCGGTACTTCAATTACCGCAAGGTTTCCATCTACGGGGGCACCAATGAAATCCAGCGCAACATCGTCAGCCAAATGATTCTCGGATTGTAAGTACATGGATTTCTCCTTTACCGAAGAACAAAGCCTGCTGCGCGATTCCGTAGAACGCTTCCTAGAGAAGAACTACAGCTTCGAACAGCGCCGCGCCATCGTGGACGGCCGCCAAGGTATGAGTGCGACCGCCTGGGAAGGATTGGCGTCCCTGGGCCTGCTAGGATCGACCATTTCCTCGGACTACGGCGGCTATGGGGGAAGCAGCATAGAAACCATGATCGTCATGGAAGCCTTCGGCCGCCATCTCGTACTCGAACCTTACTGGCCCACCGTGGTGGCATGCGCCGCGGCCATACAACTCGCCGGCGACGATGAGCAGAAGAGAGTTTTGCTGCCGCGCATCGCCGATGGCTCCATGAAATTCGCCCTGGCCCACGCGGAGTTGGGCGCGCGTTACAACCTCGCCCACGTGGAAACCACTGCTCATCAGGAAGCCGGGCAGTGGGTCATCAGTGGCAAGAAAACGGCGGTGATCCATGGCGCGGCCGCGGACCTACTCATCGTGGCCGCGCGCACGAGCGGCCGCCCGTCCGAGCGTCTGGGCATCTCGCTGTTTTTCGTGAATCCCGCCGAAGAAGGCGTTGAAGGCCGCGATTACCCGACTTACGACGGCATGCGGGCGGCGGAGGTAAGTTTCAACAACGTTCGCATCGGCGCCGAATCCTTGATTGGTGCACTTGATGACGGATACCATTTTCTGGAAACGGTGGTGGACCGAGCCATCGCGGCGTTATGCGCCGAAGCCGTGGGTTGCATGGATGCCCTCAACACGCAGACCTTGGAGTATTTGAAGACTCGCCAACAGTTTGGCGTGCCCATCGGCAAATTCCAGGCGCTGCAACATCGCATGGTGGATATCCGCATGGAATACGAAATGGCCAGGTCAATGGCTATCCTGGCAGCCGTGAAGGTGGACAGCGCCGGTCCCGTGGAGCGCCGGCGTGCAGTGTCCGCGGCCAAGGAGCGTATCGGCCGCGCCGCGAGATTCGTGGGC
The DNA here is from genome assembly GCA_009693245.1 of Betaproteobacteria bacterium. NCBI lineage: Bacteria > Pseudomonadati > Pseudomonadota > Betaproteobacteria > Betaproteobacteria bacterium. The sequence continues at coordinate 63,232 of SHXO01000004.1, forward strand.
CAACAAGCCATTCAGTTGCATGGCGGCATGGGCATGACCAATGAGTTGCCAGCGGGGCATTACTTCAAGCGGTTGACCGCCATCGATACCCAATTCGGTCCCAGCGATCACCACCTGGATCGATTCCTGTCGGCGGAAGATGCGACTCCAGTGGAGGTTCCGGTACGACTCAAATCCCGGTGGAAGAAGATATAAACGCGCCCATGCGATTGCTGGCCTGTCTTTTGGCCGCGTTCTTGATGTCAAGCACATTGGGCTGCGGCAAAAAAGATCCGCCAGGAGTGCGTTTGGTGCAAGCGGTGCGCGATAACAAGATGAGCGAGGTGGACAAGCTGCTTGCGGAAGGTGTCGATCCCAATTCCAAGGATAGCGCCCTGAAGGACGCGCGCACCGCGCTCTATCACGCCGCGGTGTTCGGCTACACGGAAATCGCCAAGAAACTCTTGGAGAAAGGTGCCAAAGTGGATCTGGGCGCGCCAGAAACCAACCAAACGCCGTTGATGATCGCCGCCTTCAACGAAAACCGTGACATGGTGGTCTTGTTGCTGGGCGCTGGCGCCCAAGTCAACGCCCAAGACCCTGCCGGTGACACCCCCCTCACCCAGGCGGCGCGCAGAGGCAATGCGGAACTTATCGTCATTCTCGTCAATGCGGGCGCCGACATGGGCATGCGCACAAGTGAAGGGCTGACCGCGCTGTGCCTCGCGAAGCAAAGCAACTTCACCGCGGCGGTTGAGGTATTGGAGAAGGCAGGGTCACCCACGGAGTGCTAGGGAAGTACTGAACAAGTGGGCTCGCCCCCTCGTAACTCCCTGAAAGTATGATCACGCTGATCGTGCGAAATAGCTTGACCAGAGTTTCCCTAGGTGATTATTGGTGTAGGGCATCCGCAATGGTCCGATGGTTCAGGTGCGGAGCAAACATCTCGATGAATTCGTAGGCGTAGGCCCGCAGGTAACAGTGGCGGCGAATCCCCAAGCGAGTGATGCTGGGTTCGAAAAGATGCGAAGCGTCGAGCATGCGAAAGGCGCGGTCCTGGGACTTGTCGTAGGCCATGGCCGCCACGATTCCTATTCCCAGTCCGAGGCCAACGTAGGTCTTGATCACATCGGCATCTATGGCCGCGAGCGCGACGTTCGGCGTTAATCCCTTCTCCTCGAAGGCTTTGTTCATCAGCGAACGGCCGGCGAAATTCAAGTCGTAAGTGATGATAGGGTACATAGCGAGGGCTTCCAGCGTGACCTGTTTCTCCTTCAGCAGAGGATGCCCTGGCAGCACCAGGATGCAGCGGTTCCATTGGTAGCACTCGAAGCTTACGAGTTGCTCGTAGCGAGCGATGGCTTCCGTGGCAATGGCAAAGTCGGCCTGGCCGTTGATGGCCATCTGCGCGATCTCGTTGGGGTTCCCCTGGCGCAGCGATAACTTGACTTTGGGGTAACGCTTCATGAAGCGCTTGATCACCTGTGGCAAGACGTAGCGTGCCTGTGTGTGGGTGGTTGCGATCGTCAGCTCGCCGCTGGCGGCCTGGCCAAACTCATGCGCGACTTCCTTGAGATTGCGGGTATCGAGCAACACGCGCTGGGCAATGCGCAGAATTTCCTGGCCCGGTTCGGTCACCGCCACCAAGCGCTTGCCGCTGCGCTCGAATACTTTCACCCCGAGTTCTTCTTCCAACTGCAAGATCTGGCGGCTAATGCCTGGCTGCGAGGTGAAGAGAGTCTTCGCCGCCCTGGAAAGATTGAGGCCCTGTTGGGCGACTTCGCAGATGCAGCGCAGTTGTTGGAGATTCATGGCTTATGATCCAATGCTCTTGTATTACCTATGGAGTATAACCAAGTCGCATAAGAGCGTGCATAGCTCCCCGGCGCGATCCTTGGTGTACCCTTCCACTTGGCGAGGAGAGTTTTAGGGATGCGATTTTCAAGGACAGCGGTTGCGGCCAATTTAGTGCTGTTTGCCGCGCTAATGGGCGGGTTCGGGAGGGCCGAGGAACGCAAGGACGCGGCCGAAAGAGTCCAAGAGGGCAGCGTGTCCAACTGGATGGACTACTACAAGCGCGAGCGCGGTTTCAATGAGCCACGGAACGAAAAGCCGGCGGCGCCAGAACCCCGCGAAACACCGCCTACAAAAACTAGCGAACCGGGTCCGGCTCGCTAGGCAGGAAATCCAGATCCACCCGTGCCCCATCCGGGTCGTGGCAGAAGAGCTGCCAGGTCTGAGGGCCTTTCTGGCGGCGCAACTCGAATTCGACGCCGTGTTTCTTCAAGGTATCGACTACCGACTGAAGGTTGGACGCGGTAAATGCCATATGATCGATCACGCCTTGGGCCTCGGCCGGTAATGGCCTGCCCGCGATGATGTGTAGTACGGCCTGTTTCCCCGAATAGAGCCACGCTCCCGGGAAGCTAAGCGGAGGGCGGTACCCTTCCGACACTCCGAGAATTCCCATATAGAACGCCTTGCACTTCTCCAGATCGCTCGTGAGCACGGTGAAGTGATTCATGCCATCGATTGCCATGGGGTGAAACTCCTTATCATTCCGCCAGCGGGAATGTTAGCCGAATCTCGCTGCACCGGCAGCGCGGAGGATGTGCGGGGCGTTTCGCTTTAATATCTGGCGCGAATTAAACATCAGGCAGAGTTGAAATCTTCGCTGCGCAATTCACAACAAGCATTCCATGCATGTTCCGAGGACCGCTTTCGGGGTGAGGAATGGGCGATCTTGGGGTGG